>JAUNGR010000087.1 GCA_030524485.1 bacterium
GACGGACGAGGTAGCAACTGAGGAAGTTGAGCAGGAAACAACGGATGAGACAGTAGTTGAAGAAGTCGAGAAAGAAGACGATGAGACAACAACAGAAATGTCTGAAGTTGAAGTACAAGAATAAAGAAATAAAAAGCAAAATGATCAGAGTAAATGGACATGATTCGCCTTGGGAGAATTAGCACTATGGATGAAAGTCGATTATACTGATTTTTGCAGAAAGAAAACAGGGAGGGGCAATCGCTTGCAGGTGATTGTCCCTCCTGTATTAAATGAGGCACATAGTATCAATCTTATTGACCTTGGTATCTTTAAAATAGTGATTTTTGTTTTGATGCTAGATGAAAAACATAGTTGATAAGCAGGAATTAAGAGGCAGGGACTTGACTTTCTGTCAGGATTGTGTAAAAATTAGAATTTGCAGGCAGGTCGTTTCTGTCCTGTGTCGAACAGAAGACATAGGCAGTTTAAGAGCTGAAAGGATTGGTGAAAGATATGACAAAAATTGATATTATTTCCGGTTTCTTAGGAGCAGGAAAGACGACATTTATTAAAAAATTACTGGAGGAAGCTATCTCCGGTGAGAAGGTAATACTGATTGAGAACGAGTTTGGTGAGATTGGAATTGATGGCGGTTTCTTGAAGGATTCCGGCATTGAGATACGGGAAATGAATTCCGGTTGTATTTGCTGTTCTTTGGTAGGCGATTTTGGAAAGTCTCTGGAGGAGGTGCTGACCACTTACCATCCAGATAGAGTTTTGATTGAGCCGTCAGGAGTGGGAAAACTTTCTGATGTCACCAAGGCAGTGTTGGATGTATCTGAGAAGTTGGATGTTGTATTAAATATGTCTGTGACTGTTGTTGATGCAACAAAGTGTAAGATGTATATGAAGAACTTTGGTGAGTTCTTTAATGACCAGATTGAGAATGCAGGAACCATCGTTGTGAGCCGTACTGATATCGCTTCCAAGGATAAGGTGGACAAGGCAGTAGAGATGCTGCGTGAGCATAATGCCAATGCTGTGATTGTGACCACTCCGATTGAGGAGTTGAACGGTTCTGAGATGCTGGAGCTGATTGAGAAACCAGTGGATATGGAGTCGGATTTGATGAAGGAAGTGCTGGCTGCAAGAGAGAAGGAAGAGCAGGAGCATGAACACCATCACCATCATCATGACGGAGAGTGCTGTTGCCATGACCATGACCACGAGCATGAGGAGCATGAGCATCATCACCACCATGAGCATGAAGACGGAGAGTGCTGCTGCCATGACCATGACCACGAGCATGAGGAGCATGAGCATCATCACCACCACGATGGAGAATGCTGTCATGGGCATCATCACCATCATCATGCAGACGAGGTGTTTACAAGCATCGGTCTGGAGAATGTGAAAGCGATGAAGAAGGAAGCTCTGGAGGAAATCTTAAAGGCGATGGCACACAGCGAGCAGTATGGACAGGTGCTGCGTGCGAAGGGTATGATTCCGAGTGAGACTCTGGGCGAGTGGATTTATTTTGACTTAGTGCCAGAGCAGTATGAGATTCGCAGCGGCAAACCGGAGTTAACGGGAAAGATTTGTGTGATTGGCTCCAAATTAGCGGAGACTGCGATTAAGGCTGCCTTTGGCAAACAGGCATAATTCGCCTGACGCTGAATCACCACTATGGAGGAAACAAACGATGGCTAATAATATAGAAGAAATGCCGGACATCGAGGAGATGGACGATATGCCGGAGGGAAAACTGCCGGTGTTTTTGGTGAGCGGCTTTTTGGAGAGTGGAAAGACGCAGTTTATTAACTTTACCATGGGGCAGGAGTATTTTCAGACCGATGAGAATACATTGCTGATTGTCTGCGAGGAAGGCGAGGAAGAGTACGATGCGGCCTTTTTGCGTCGCAATCACACAACGATGGTGACAGTGGACAGTTTGGAGGAGTTGACGGTGGAGCAGCTTACGGATTGGGAGTTGATGTACAATCCTTCTCGTGTGCTGATAGAGTGGAATGGTATGTGGGACTTGGAGCAGTTGCAGCTTCCTAACGATTGGGCCTTGTACCAGCATATTTCCATTATTGACGGTTCCACCTTCCCGTCTTACTATGCGAACATGCGTCCGCTGCTCTCGATTCTGATCAAGAATGCGGAGCTGATTATTTGCAATCGCTGTGACAGAGAGAGCGATGAACTCGGTAACTACAAGAGACAGCTACGGGCTTTGGCACCAAATGCAGAAATCATTTTGGAGGACGAGGAGGGCGAAATTCGGGAAACCATAGAGGAAGATTTGCCCTATGATTTGACGAAGGATGTGGTAAAAATCACTCCGGAGGCTTATGGCATTTGGTATATGGATGCGATGGACAACCCAAAACGTTACCGCGGAAAAATGTTTGAGTTTACAGGAATGGTTTTAAAAAGCAAGCGTCTTCCGCAGGACTGTTTTGTCCCAGGACGTATGGCGATGGCCTGCTGCGAGGCGGATATGACCTTCTTAGGCTTTGTTTGTAAGTCTGCGGCTGCTAAGAATCTAAAAACCAAGGATTGGGTGAAGGTTCGTGCCAGAATGGAGTATGAGTACCAAAGAGATTATCACGGCGAGGGACCGGTGCTGTATGCAGAAGATGTCGTACTGACAGCACCGATTAAGGAACCGGTGACATTCTAGGGAGCGGTGCTTCACCAGTTGTTTGTTCCTTTGTTTTGTTCCCCTGTTTTTTCAGAGGGTTCACAGAGCTGCTCCCAGACCATCTGGAAATAGACAGGAAATTCCGGCGCATTCCGTTTCTGGAGAGGAGTGTTGTAGGCTTCGGAAAAACGAATGGGAAGTATTTTTTTGATGCTTGCCGGACGTTTGCTTAAGACAATAATGCGGTCGGCAATGCTGACGGCTTCTGCTAAATCGTGAGTGATGAGCAGAGCCGTCTTTTTTTGTTCTCTGATGATTTCACTGATGTCGTCACAGACCTGCAGGCGGGTTTGGTAGTCGAGGGCGGAGAAAGGCTCATCCAAAAGCAACAATTCGGGTTCCATCGCTAGGGTACGCACCAGAGCAGCTCTCTGACGCATTCCGCCAGAGAGTTCCGAAGGCTTGGAGGAGAGAAAATTTCCGAGACCATAGTTATGCAGGAGGGAGAGTACATACTCCCGTTTGGCAGGAGTGATGCAGTGAGAAATTTCTGGTCCTAAAAGAGCGTTGGAGAGGATGCTGCGCCATTCCAGAAGGTGGTCTTTTTGCAACATATAGCCGATGGGAGTCTTATACTGGGAGCGGGGAATGCCATCAATAAAAATTTCTCCTTCGTCTGGAGAGCTAAGTCCGCAGATGAGGGAGAGTAGAGTGGATTTTCCGCAGCCAGAAGGACCGACAATCGCAACAAACTCACCAGAGTCCACGGAAAAAGAAATATCAGAGAGAGCCGCTGTTTCCCCCTTCTTGCTGTGATAAGAGTGGGAAAGATGGCGGATAAATAATTTTGGAGTCAGAGTCATTTTGTCTTACCTTCGCTTTTTTTATCGTTTCATATAGTTCAATATATGCCTGTCTGGATAAAAATTGACTAAATCTAAAAGAATACAAAGTTCAGATTTGCAAAAATCAAAACAGACTTTACGAATTAGGGGAATTGAGATAGAATAATTGAGCGAAAATCTGTGAGGGGAAAGAAGCAAAATAAAGAAAAAGAGAAAAAAGAAAGGGAAAAAGGAAAGAAAGGAAACGAGAAACATGAAACAAAAACGGAGCCAATGGGCAAGTAATCTGGGATTTATTATGGCTGCGGCAGGGTCAGCGGTTGGTTTGGGAAATATTTGGAAGTTTCCTGGAAAAGTAGGAGCGTATGGGGGAGGTACGTTTATTTTATGTTACATAGCCATTGTGATTTTGATTGGTCTGCCTGTGATGTTAGCGGAGCTTTCGATTGGACGCAGCACACAGAAAAATGTGGTCGGAGCCTTCCATGAGCTGAATCCAAAGTGGAGCTTTGCGGGAGGAATCGGCGTGTTGACGCTGTTTGTCATTATGTCTTACTACTGTGTGGTGGGCGGTTGGGTACTGAAATACATCGCTGTCTATTTGACTGGAGCCAACTTTGGGGAAGGCGAGGCGATGTATCAGAACTATTTTGTGAACTTTATTGAAAAACCAGTGGAGCCGCTGCTCTGGGGGCTGCTATTCCTGCTGTTTTGCATCTATGTGGTGGTAAAGGGCGTAGCAGAGGGAATTGAGAAGGTAAGCAAGGTGCTAATGCCTCTGCTTTTCTTGCTGCTGATTGCCTGTGTGATTCGTACCTTCACTTTATCAGGAGCCTCAGAGGGAATTGTTTTTATGTTTACTGTGAGAGCGGAAGACTTTAACACGGACACGCTGGTGGGAGCTTTGGGGCAGGCTTTCTTTTCTCTTTCGGTCGGCATGGGCATCCTTGTGACTTATGGTTCTTATGTGCCAAAAACCAACAATCTGGTGAGCAGTGCAGGCTATATCTGTGCCTTGGACACACTGGTGGCGATTTTGGCTGCTTTTGCGATTATTCCTGTGGTATTTGCCACAGTTGGAGCTGAGGGCTTGGGCATGGGAGGCGGTTTTGCCTTCATGGCTCTTCCAGAGGTATTTGAACAGATACCGGCGGGAACTTTGTTGGGGCTTGCCTTCTTTATTTTGTTATTTTTGGCGGCTTTGACCAGTGCCATCAGCATATTGGAGAGCTGTGTGGCCTTTCTGACGGAGGAATATCATTGGTCGAGAACGAAGGCAACCATTCTATTTTCCATTCCGATGGCTTTTTTCAGTGCTGGATATTCGCTGTCTCAATCCACAGCGAGAGGCATTAACCTGCCTTGGTTTGACTTTGCCAATGGAGTGCAGATGCTGCCGATGAATGCGGTGCTGGAAAAGTTTACCGATAACCTGATGATTCCTGTGGGTGCTCTGCTGTACTGCATCTTTGTGGGATGGATTTGGGGAGCCGATAAGGCGGCGGATGAGATTTCGGCTAATGGAAGCTGCCATTTCCCCTTCCGCAGAGTTTGGAAGTTTGTGATACGCTTTGTGGCACCGGTGCTTATCTGTATTATTTTATACTTTACACTGGGAACAGGTGTGGTGCTGTCTTAGTCAGGAAGTTCTTCCTCACAGTCGCTGTTTAGAGCAAGGCCCTCTTGGAGATTGGCAAGGAGGGCTTTTTTTAGGCGTTTGGGAGAGAGAATTCGGCAGCGGCAGCAGTGGCGGGTGCAGAAGACTTCTGTGCCTTTGAGGGAGGCATTCATGGTGACAAGAAGCCAGTCGGAAGGCTGGTAGGAGTGCTGGGTCTCAATGCGCAGATTCAGACCAAAATCATCAATCACGTTGTTTAGGATGGCAGAATCGCAGAGCAGTTTGATGTGTGCGATTTCACCGGCATACATGACGGGATGTTCGTTGCGGTAGAGAGGAGCATCCAAGAAGGAATGGTCGGCATTCGGAAAGTATTTCTGCAAGGGAGCCGGAATCTCCTCCCGTTTTTTCTGGTCTTCGCTGGGAAGGGAAAGGGAGAGAATGCGGTCGATGCGAAAATTGATGATGCGCTCTGGCGTGTTTGCAGGGGTGGCAATCAGGTAAAGGTAACCATTGGTGGAGAGAATCGCATAGGGGTTGATGAGTCTCTTTTCGCCACGGGGGGAGAGGGAGGTGCTGCTGTGATATTCGCCATACTGCATGAGCACCCTCTGCTTTTTGGTAATCTGGGACTGAAGTAAGGACAGAGTTTTAAAAATATCTAAGTCATTCTGCTTGTACTTGCGGTTGTGCTCCGGCGAGTAGCGAAGGGGACTGAGGGGATTTTTCATGCGCTCCGTCAGGTTGTAGAGGTCTCGGGTCTGGGAGACGCTCAGGTATTGGTTGCAAAGAATCATATTTTGGAACAGATTCCACTCGTCTCGAGAGACGGCAGGCTCCCAATAATAAAAACGGGTCTTTTTTGGTGAAAGAGCCGCCTCGTTGCTCTCCTCAAACTCCGAGAGTTCCAAAAAATGTCCCAGAGTATTTTTGAGAAGGCAGTGAAGGGTACCGCCATAAGCCTCCGTGAGATAGGAAGCTTCTAAGAGAAAGCTGTCATAGAGAACGGCAAGCTGGGTGCGAACCGTCTTGGGTGTGAGGCTGCTATTTAGGGCGGGACCCCTTAGAAGTTTCTGGCAGATTTGCTCAGAAGTCAAGGGATGTTCCCTGTTTGAGTACAACTTTAGGGCAGCAAGAATCAAGAGAGAATATAATTTTGCTGGATATTCCATAATGAAAACCTCCCGAAAATCAATCTGGCTTCATTGTCCGTCAGTTGGCAGGATTTGTCAAGAAGCAGCCTGCATTTGGCGGGAAAAAGGCTGAGGATGGTGGGGCTGAGAGAGGGCTTGCATATGCCTCTCCAGTCCGACGTAAACAGCTGGAGGAAGCTCGTCTTCTGGAAAAACCCTCTCAAAGACGGCACCTCGCTTTTTATAACAGGCAATGCTGAATATGCCGGAAGGATAGTACAAATACAAATCTTTTACAAAGCGGGATACGGTGTCACGGTGCACCGCCTGCTCGGGATAGGTCATAGGGGAGTACATGAGATTGATTTTGTGGGTCAGCTCGGAGATGCTTAGGGGGCATTTTGCCTGACTTAAGACATCTAAAATAATCACTGGAGACAATCTGTTGGGAAAGTATGCCATAGGGGAATCCTCCTTACGAATCCTGTTGTGTTTGTGAATGGGTTTCTTTGATTGTTTTCTGGCTTTATTATAGAGAGTGGTTTAGGTAAAAAATTACCGAAAATGAAAATTTTTAGAAAAACAAAGAAAAAATAACGGAGAAGGAAAAAGTTCGTCGTTTTGTGGAAGAGGAAAAAGGCAAAATGAGGAAAATGGTAAGAAAAAGTATGAAAAATGATAAACTTTTCTTGCTAGAATTGTCGAAATATGCTATCCTACCCTTAGTGTCACAGTGACTGTTTTGGGTACACACATCCATCCCAAAGGGACAAAACTTTGACGAAAAACGTACAACAGGAGGGAGATATGAGAAGCATGATTTTGGATGCCGCTAAAAAAATGTATCGGCGGCCACTGTATCGGCTTTTGATGATTCTGCTGGGGTTGCCGACTTTTGTGGTGACCTTTGTTGTGTATCTGATGCACAATTCCGGAATCAACAAAAAGAAGCGGATGGAGGACGCACGGCAGAAGATTTTAGCAGGTATGAAGACGGATGGAACTTTGAAACGCATTCAGGCGGAGACGGAGGACTATCAAAAAAACAAGAGAAGCTTTTTTGCTTCCAAAATCAGCGATGCAGAGCTGATGAAACAGGTGGATAAGGAAGTAGAGAAGGAGACGCAAGCCTATGTCACGAAGAAAATTCAAGACAACCACGAGCTTCAGGAGCTGCTAAAGCGGACTTCCTTCATCAATGTGTTTGAGGCACTGATGGGAAATCCTATTTTTGTGGTCTTTTCGGTGCTGACCTCGATTCCGTTTTATCTTTTGACTTTGATTTATGCAAATGCCTACGGAAAATACATTCTGGAACGACTGTTTATGATGATTTTTGTGGTGTTCGGCGTGGTATTTTTGGTATTTACCATTCTTCATATGTCTCCGATGGACCCAGCGGTCAACATTCTGGGACAGACGGCGACACAGGACCAGATTGTGGAATTCAATCGAATCTATGGGCTGGATAAACCATATCTGGTACAGCTTTTGCAGGTATTTAAGAATATTTTGACCTTTGATTTGGGCAATTCCTATCAGGGCAATGAGGTAGTGTTTGATGCCATTATGAGACGCTTCCCCATCACTTTGGAGTTGACGATAGCTTCTCTGATTGTATCGGTAGCGATAGCGATTCCGGCCGGCATCATCTCCGCCGTGAAGCAGTATTCGTCCTTTGATTACATTTTTATGTTGATTGCTCTTTTGGGTCTTTCCATCCCGAACTTCTGGCTGGGACTGATTTTGATTTTGAACTGGTCCATTAATATGGAATGGTTGCCTGCGACCTACTCACCAGACAATTGGAAGACACTCATCATGCCTGCGATTGTTCTTGGAACGGCACTGGCAGCGAGCGTTGCCCGTATGACTCGTTCCTCCATGCTTGAGGTCATCAATGCCGACTACATTGTGACAGCGAGAGCAAAGGGATTAAGCAAGACCAAGGTGATTATGAGGCACGCTCTGGGCAATGCCATGATTCCGATTGTGACGGTCATTGGTTTGCAGTTTGGCGGAATGCTGGGTGGTTCTGCGGTGACAGAGAAGGTATTTAACGTAAATGGTATCGGTAGTTATATCGTAGATAAGCAGTTCGTGCCGGATATTCCGGTAGTTCTTGCGGGTGTGGTGTATGTGGCAATTATCATCAGTATCGCCAACCTTTTGGTGGACATTCTGTATGCCTTTTTGGACCCGCGCATCAAATCCAAGATTAAGAGTTCATAAAAGGAGTTGTCATGGATAAGCGTGAGAAAGAGTATGTAAAGAGAGAACAAAACAGAAAATTGAAAAAAGTACAGGAGTACAAGGCGACAGGCTTTGCCTTGGGAGCCACTCTGATTATCGCTGCAATTTTGCTGTTTAATTCCTATAGTATTAAGACTGGAGAGTTTAAGTCTTTGACCTTGACTCTCGCTGGAGGCTATTTTGCAACCGCAGTGTTGCAGTTCCTTATCTGGACAAAGATGAAGAATGACATCATCAAAAGAGATGGCGTGACAACGCTGACCAGACTGTGTGGCTTTTTGATGATTGCTCTTCTTTTGAGTGGGAATATTTTCGCTGCGATTGCCGGTTTTTTGACCATCAAAAAAGAGAAGAATCTGGAGTATCAGCTTTCGGTATATATGCTGTTAACCACTCTATGTGTGCTGTTGGTCTCCCTGATTAACCTCTTTAAACCCTATGTTTCCAATACTTTCTTTTTTGGCATGGGGCTGCTGGCAGCCATTGCTGTGTTGGATATTTTGGCTATGATTCTCATCGGAAAGGGTGTGAAGGGAAAGCAGGTGGACCCTAGATTGAAGTGGTTGGGAGTGCTGCTGATTTTGACCGCCGCAACCGGAAATATTTTTGCCTTGGTGCTTGGTTTGGTGCTGATAGTCAAAATCCGTCACAAAGATGACCTTGCGACGATTGAGTGGATTGAGGTGATTCGCCGCATTTTCCGAGATAATATGGCCTCTCTGGGCTTCTTTGTGGTGACTTTTTTGCTGGCCATTTCCATCTGCAGTTATTTGACCTTTGATTACTATGTAGCGACGGAGAACGATTACAGTGCAATTCTTTTGAATCCTTCTCTGGTATATCCGTTTGGAACGGACAACTACGGCCGCTGCGTGTTCACAAGAATTGTGTTTGGTGCAAGAATTTCTCTGGTGGTCGGCATCCTCTCCACGATGGTTCCGATTATCATTGGCGGTATTTTGGGAGCTGTAGCGGGCTTCTACGGCAATCGCATGGATAATTCCATCATGCGTGTGCTGGATATCTTATATGCCGTTCCGGGCATTTTGCTTGCGATTGCGATTGTGGCGGCCTTCGGAACCAGCACCTTCAACTTGATTATGGCCTTGAGTTTGGGCAATGTGCCAGTGTACGCAAGAACGGTGAGAGCGACGGTTCTGGGACTCTCCAACAGCGAGTTTGTGGAGGCAGCGAGAGCCTGTGGAGCGAAAGACCATGTGATTATTTTAAAACACATCTTGCCAAACTCCATGGCTCCGATTATCGTGCGTGCGACCTTAAGCATAGGAGGTGCTGTGTTGTCCACAAGCAGCTTGAGCTATCTGGGCTTGGGTGTGGAACCGCACATTCCGGAGTGGGGCAACATCCTCAAAATCGGAAGCAAGTATCTGGAGACCAATTCGTATCTTGCGATCTATCCGGGACTTGCGATTATTGTGCTGGTGTTGGCATTTAACTATCTGGGCGATGGGTTGCGTGATGCCTTAGACCCGAAGTTAAAGTAATAGGAGAGACAAATGAAAGAGACAATTCTACAGGTCAAGAACCTGCATGTACATTATGTTACGGACGATGAGGAAGTCAGAGCCGTAAATGGCATTTCCTTTGACCTTGCAAAGGGAGAAAGCTTAGGTTTCGTGGGTGAGACCGGAGCTGGAAAAACCACAACCGCACTTGCGATTATGCAGTTGATTCCGGACCCGCCGGGGCTTATCACGGAGGGAGAGATTTTGTTTAAGGGTCAAAATTTGATTTTTAATTCGGATAAGGAGAACCAAAAGATTCGAGGAAACGGAATCTCCATGATTTTTCAGGACCCGATGACGGCTCTCAATCCGATTATGACGGTTGGAGAGCAGCTGACTGAGGTGGTTATGCGGCACCAGAAGCTGGGAAAGGCAGAGGCCCAAAAGAGAGTGAAGGAGATGCTTGAGGTGGTTGGCGTGAAGGCAGACCGTTTCAATGACTACCCTCACCAGTTTTCCGGCGGCATGAAGCAGAGAGTGGTAATCACGATGGCTCTTATCTGTAATCCAGATCTTTTGATTGCGGATGAGCCGACAACGGCTCTGGATGTGACCATTCAGGCTCAGGTACTGGATATCATGATGCAGCTGCGGGAAAAATATAAGATGGCGATGATTTTGATCACGCATGACCTCGGTGTGGTAGCCGAGACCTGCGATAGGGTGGCGATTGTCTATGCCGGAGAGATTGTGGAGATAGGAACGGTGGAGGAAGTATATCTGCACCCGAAGCATCCCTACACCAAGGGCTTGTTTGATTCCATTCCTAAGATTGATGAGGACACGGAAAAGTTGGTTCCGATTGACGGTATGATGCCCAATATGGCAGAGCTGCCGGAGGGCTGTTATTTTCATCCCCGCTGCCGTTACTGCAAGGATGTCTGTAAGAAACAGGCTCCCAAACTGAGCGGTGAGGGACATAAATGTAAGTGTCATTTCCCGTTGAAGGAGGAGAGAGGATGAGCGGCACATTATTAGAAGTCAAAAATCTCAAAAAATATTTTCAGGTCGCAAACGGCGGTGTGCTTCATGCGGTGGATGACATTAGTTTTCGGATTGAAGAAGGAAAAACGCTAGGCATCGTGGGAGAGTCTGGCTGTGGAAAGAGTACGTTGGGACGTGCTGTGTTGCGTCTGCACGAGCCTACGGACGGCAAGGTGATTTATAAGGGCATGGACATTACTTCTTTTAACAAAGAGGAAATGCGAAAGATGCGCCAACATATGCAGATTATTTTTCAGGATCCCTATGCCTCCCTCAATCCCCGTTTTACCATCTCGCAGATTATTGAGGAGCCATTGGTGTTGCATAAGGTATTTAAGACGGAGGCGGAGCGTAAGCAGAGGGTAGCCGAGCTGATGGAGCTTGTGGGCCTGAGTCCAAGAATGGTTAATATGTATCCACATGAGTTTGATGGTGGCCGCCGCCAGCGTGT
>JAUNGR010000088.1 GCA_030524485.1 bacterium
ATGGAATTGTCTACATTGATGAGATTGATAAGATTACCAAAAAGTCTGAGAACGTTTCCATCACAAGAGATGTCTCCGGCGAGGGAGTACAGCAGGCTCTCCTAAAGATTTTGGAGGGAACGGTTGCCAGTGTACCGCCGCAGGGAGGAAGAAAGCATCCGCATCAGGAACTTTTGCAGATTGATACGACCAACATTTTATTTATCTGCGGCGGAGCCTTTGACGGTCTGGAGAAAATTGTGGAGAACCGTCTGGGAGCGGGTTCCATTGGTTTCAACGCGGAGATTGTAGACAAAAATCACACCGATGTGGATGAGATGTTCCGTAAGGTGATGCCAGAGGATTTGGTAAAATTTGGTCTAATTCCAGAATTTATCGGCCGTGTGCCAGTGACGGTCTCTCTGGGAATGCTGGATGAGGAAGCTTTGGTTCGTGTTCTCTCTGAGCCGAAGAATGCACTCACCAAACAGTATCAGAGATTGTTTGAGATGGACGATGTCAAGTTGGAATTCACGGACGAAGCAATTCGTGCGATTGCCGATATGGCACTGGAGAGAAAAACAGGAGCCAGAGGTCTTCGTGCCATTCTGGAAAAAGTATTGATGGATTTGATGTATGAGATTCCATCGGAGGATAATATTGGAATCTGTACCGTTACCAAGGAGATGGTGGAGCAGAATGCGGATCCGGACATTGTATATCGGGATACCGTAGTTCCGCATAAAAATATGTCTTCCAAGTTCAGAAAAGATAAATCAGGCGAAATCGCCTAATGAACCTGTCACAGGAGAGAACTGCAGATGAAACGTGGCCGCAGTTCTCTCTTATGTTTTACTCGGAAAGTCCCGCTGCCGATAGGCAGCACTAAGTTCAGGGATGCCAAGTGCACCCGACAGACTTTCATGTATCGTGGTGATTCGCCGCAAGGTGAAATAGATAGAAACAAAAGAGGAGGAAATGTCATGCTAGAAACAGGGACGGTGATGCCTGCAGTGGCTCTTCGGGGTCTTACGGTGGTTCCCAAAATGATGATTCATTTTGATGTGAGCCGTCCGCAGTCTGTCGCTGCAATAGAAAAGGCAATGAAACAGAACCAGAAAATTTTTCTGGTGGTGCAAAAAAATCCGCAAGAGGAAACAATTTCGGTGGAAAATCTGTACTCGGTGGGATGCATTGCACGCATCGTACAAGTAATAAAAATGCCGCAGAACACAAGCCGTGTTATGGTGGAAGGGGAGACGAAGGCAAAGCTTCTTTCGCTGGAGTCTGAGCAACCCTATCTGTTGGCAAACGTGGAGGAATGCGCTCCGGTGGAAAGGGATGTGGAAGAGCTAGAGGCGGAAGCGATGTTTCAGATTCTGAAGGAAAAGATGGAAACTTTTGTGGAGGAGAATTTTTCTCAGAACCAAGAGGCCATTTCGGCGGTGCAAACGTGCAAGGATTTGGAGGATTTGGCAGAGCTAGCAATGACGCAGCTTCCCTTAAACTATATGACACAACAGCGTTTGCTGGAATGCAGCAGTTTGAGCGAATCTTATGAGTATTTGATGCGGGTGTTGCTGCGGGAAATTGCACTGGGACGCATCCGCAAAGAAATTCAAGGAAAGGTCAAGGAAAGTCTGGATAAGAATCAGAAGGAATACGTGCTGAGGGAGCAGATCAAAATCATCCGGAAGGAATTGGGTGAGGAGGACAGTGTCAGCGAGGCGGACGAGTACAAGAAGAAGGTGGAGGCACTGGAGGCCTCAAAGGAAGTCAAGGAACGTTTGAAGAAGGAAATTCAGAGATTCCAATCTCAGCCTTCCTCCAGTCCAGAAGCCAATGTGCTTCGTACCTATCTGGACACACTCTTGGAGCTTCCTTGGGATAAGGAGTCCAAAGATTATGAGGACATTCGCAGAGCCGAGGAGATTTTAAACGAAGACCATTATGGTTTGGAGCAGGTGAAGGAAAGAATTCTGGAGTACCTTGCCGTGCGTATGCTAAACAAAGAGGGAAGCAGTGCCATCCTCTGTCTGGTGGGACCGCCCGGAACCGGAAAAACTTCGATTGCACGCTCGGTGGCTCGTGCCCTGAACAAAGAATATGTGCGTATCAGTCTCGGCGGTGTGAAGGATGAGGCAGAGATTCGAGGGCATAGAAAGACCTATGTGGGAGCTATGCCAGGGCGGCTGGTGGAAGGTTTGCGTCAGGCTGGCGTGAGCAACCCGCTGATGCTGTTGGATGAGATTGACAAGGCGGGAAGCGACTATAAGGGAGATACCGCCTCGGCTCTCTTGGAGGTATTGGACAGTGAGCAAAATGTGCGTTTCCGTGACCACTATGTAGAGATTCCGATTGATTTGTCCCGTGTGCTTTTTATTGCAACCGCCAATTCCGTGCAGACCATTCCACGCCCACTGCTTGACCGTATGGAAGTGATTGAGGTCAACAGCTATACAGAAAATGAGAAATTGCACATTGCAAAGGACTATCTGGTGGACAAGCAAAGAAAGCGCAATGGGCTAAGCAAGGAGCAGCTGGTGTTCAGTGACCGTGCTTTGGAAAAGATGATACGAAATTATACCAGAGAGGCTGGCGTGCGAAATCTGGAAAGAGTCATAGGAGAGGTGTGCCGAAAGACGGCAAGAAAGGTCTTAAATGGCAAGAAGAGCAAAACTCGCATCACAGAGAGCAATCTGCATGGCTATTTGGGAAATGAGAAGGTGCACTTCCACGATGTCACAGCCCAAAATGAGGTGGGAATTGTGACGGGAGTGGCTTGGACCAGTGTGGGAGGCGATACCTTGCAGATAGAGGTGAATCGTATGCCTGGAAAGGGAAATCTGCTGCGAACGGGTCAGATGGGAGATGTGATGAAGGAATCGGCACAGATTGCCCTCAGTTATGTGCGTTCTCTGTGCCCCCAATATGGTGTGGACGATGAGTTCTTTGCCAAAAACGATTTGCACATTCATATTCCTGCCGGTGCCGTGCCGAAAGATGGGCCTTCTGCGGGCATTACGATGGCAACTGCCATGCTTTCTGCGGTGACAGGGCTTCCGGTGCGGGCAAGACTGGCCATGACGGGAGAAATCACGCTTCGAGGACAGGTGCTCGCGATCGGAGGGCTGAAGGAAAAGCTCTTAGCAGCCAAGAAGGCACAGGTGAAGACTGTGCTGGTGCCAGAGGAGAACCGTGCGGATGTGGAGGAACTTTCTGAGGAAATTACCAAAGGCTTGGAAATTCACTTTGTGAGCCGCATGGAGGAGGTCTTAGCAGAGGCTTTGGTGAGCCAAGGATAAAACAAAGGGAAGAGAAGAAGAACCAAGAAAAAGTGAGACAAAAAGAATCGCAGAGAAAGGAGAAAAAGAGCCTATGATCGTTAAGAGTGCAGAGTTGGAAACGGTGTGTGGTATCACCAGCAAGCTTCCAGAACATACTTTGCCGGAGGTGGCATTTGCGGGTAAATCCAATGTGGGCAAGTCTTCGATGATAAATGCCCTGATGAATCGTCGGTCGCTGGCACGCACTTCCTCCCAACCGGGAAAAACACAGACCATCAATTTTTATAACATCAACAAAGAAGTGTACTTTGTGGATCTGCCCGGCTACGGCTATGCCAAAACTTCGTTGGAAGTGAAGGAAAAGTGGGGGAAGATGATTGAGAGATATCTCAAGAAGTCCAAGGTGTTGCGTTGTGTATTTTTGTTGATTGACATCCGGCATGAGCCTTCCGCAAACGATAAATTGATGTATGAGTGGATTTTGTATCAGGGTTATGAGCCAGTGATTATTGCCACTAAATTGGATAAAATCAAGAGAAGTCAAATCGATAAGCAGCTCAAAGTGGTGAGGGAGGGGCTGGGGGCAAAAAAGGACACACGCATCATTCCCTTTTCCGCCCAGACCAAACAGGGAAGAGAGGAATTGCTGGAGTATATTTCCTCATTGCTTGTTCCTGTCACGGAACTTGACAACCAGAGTCCATGCATATAAAATAACAGGGAGAAAGACACTTGCAAAGAGGGCAGCCATCAACCAATTTTCCGCATTGGGTTTGTCCGAGAGGGCAAAGAAAAAGGCAGCAGCGTAGAGCGAAAGCAAGAGGATGGCGGTGAACAGTGCAAGAATTCTTTTTACAATCATAAAATCTCCTTTCCGGCCGAATGACCTGTGTGGTATGCTATCTTCTGTTAGGCATTATAGCAGAAGGCTGGCAACTTTGGCAAGAGAAGTCTGCTTTCTGCAAAAAAGGGCAGGAAGGCCGCTGGCAAAAGCGAGTGAGAAGAAAATAAAAAGAATGGGGAAGAGAAGGAGGAAGGATGAGAACAAAGGGAAAATGCCTGCTTGCAGCGGGAGTATTGAGTCTTTGCATCGGTGTGGCTCCAGTCTACGCTGGAACTTGGGTGCCGAGCAATGATAATTGGAATTATCTGGACGATTCCGGAAATCAAGTAAAGAACCAGTGGGTGTTGGATCAAGGCAACTGGTACTTTGTCAGCACGGAGGGAACCTTGCTTCGAGGATGGAGAAAGATGAGCAGTGCAACCTATTATTTTGATGAGAGCAGCGGAGCTTTGGCAAAGGGATGGAAGGAAAATCCGGATGGCCAAACCTTTTATTACACCGAGGAAGGTACGATGAAAACTGGCTGGCTGCAGGATGGAGGGCACTACTATTGGTTCGACGAGCAGGGGCATATGATAAAGAATACATGGAAGACCATAGATGGTCAGAAATATTATTTTAATGCGGATGGCACCATGGCAGCCAATCAGTATGTGGGACTTTCCTACATGGATGAGAACGGAAAGGTTGACGAAAGCAAAAAATTCCGTTTGGAGGTGAACGGAAACTTAGCAGAGTCAGAGGAAAAAGAAATCACAGAGATTCTGGAGCGCATTCCGAAGGTGTGGATGGAAGATTTCGTGAACCGTGGCTTTAAGATAGTGTTGGAGAAAAAGAAAACCTATCTTTCTAAGAAGACCTTGGAGGACAAGAGCGTGTATTATCGGCATCATAGCTTGGATGTCGGCTCAAGAAGAATTCGTGCTACCGACGCGGACGGCGTGTTCCGTGGCATCTGTGAGTATATCGGTTACTACAGTGGGGCATTGAAGGAAGGGAGTGCCTTCCTCTATGACTGGGGCTTTTATCTGGATGAATTGAGGGAGCTGTTTGACTTTCCAGAGGATTTCGACGATGAGGAGAGAATGTATTTCGGGGAAGCCCTCTGCTGGTATCTGGACACCTCCAATACCAAGCGGCAGTTGACCAATGCGGCACCGAATCTGGTGGAAGATTTGGAAGTGGCTTTGGATCCCTCTAAAGAGCAGGAGATGAAGGCGGAAGATAGACCGGATGGACCTTATAAGCAGTCACTGCTCAACAAAGGCCAGAAGGGCACAGGACCGGCCAGCCAATCCTAAGGAGTCATAAGAGAGTTTGCAAGACGATGTTTGTCTTGTAAACTCTCTTTTTGCTTTTGCTTGCTTCTTATTTATTCTTCCGCTAGCACAGTCCACTGTTCGTAAAGGGCTTCTAACTGCTTGGCAATTTCTTCCTTTTCTCGATTGAGTTCCATCAGTCTTGCAACGTTGGTTCCAATTTCAGGCTCGGAGAGCAGGGAGTCAATTTCGCTGTCTTGTTCCTCCAGCCGCTGGATTTCTTCCTCGGTCTTTTTGAGTGCATTTTGGCGTTTGCGTTTTGCAGCCTGTTCTTCCTTTTGGCTTTTCCAGTCCTGTTTGGAGGAGGCAGAAGCGGTCAAAACAGGACTGGAAGAGGGAGTGGGCAGGGCAGAAGCTGCCTTTACATCATTTTTCTTTTCTAAGTAATAATCGTAATTGCCAATGTAATTATAGAGCTGGCCATCCTCCAAATCCAATATACGGGTGGCTGTCTTATTGATAAAATAGCGGTCATGTGAGACGCAGAGCACAGTTCCTGTATAGTTTACAAGGGCATGTTCCAAAACTTCCTTGGAGGTGATGTCCAGATGGTTGGTCGGCTCATCCAAAATCAAGAAGTTTGCCTCAGAGAGCATCAACTTAGCGAGGGAAACCCGTCCACGCTCGCCTCCGCTTAAATCTTTGATGCGTTTAAAGACATCGTCTCCAATAAAGAGGAAAGCAGCGAGAATGTTGCGGATTTGGGTGTGATTCATGGTCGGATAGGTATCCTGAAGTTCCTCAAATAGCGTTTTTTCCATGTGAAGCACCTGATGGTCCTGATCGTAGTAGCCCACCTGAACCTTGGCACCAAAGCGGATTTCTCCCGCATCTGCTGGTACGAGCTGATTTAAAATCTTTAGAATCGTGGTTTTTCCTGTGCCGTTTGCACCAATCAAAGCGATGCGTTCGCCTCGTTTGATCGAAAAATCCAGATTTTCAAAGAGGCAGTGGGAGCCAAAGGACTTGGAAAGTCCAGTGACGCTTAAGACATCGTTGCCGCTGGTGATGCGGGGTTCCAAATGGATGCGCATATCGTCACTAATCTCGGTGGGCTTTTCCAAAACCTCAATTTTGGAGAGCAATTTTTCACGGCTTTCTGCACGGCGGATGGATTTTTCACGGTTGAAGGAACGCAATTTTGCAATGACTTCCTCCTGATGCCGGATTTCCTGCTGTTGGTTTTCGTAGGCCTTCTGCATGGATTCCCGCAGCAGAGCCTTTTTTTCGCTGTAAGCACTGTAATTTCCGAGGAATACCGTTGCCTTGCCTTGGTCTAATTCTACGATTTTGGTGACAACACGATCCAAGAAATAGCGGTCATGAGCAACGATCAGCACAGCACCGGAATAGTTCAAAAGATAGGTTTCCAACCATGCGATGGATTCCATATCCAAATGGTTGGTCGGCTCATCCAAAAGGATGAGGTCTGGTTTGGAGAGCAGCAGCTTTCCTAAAGAAACACGGGTCTTTTGTCCTCCAGAAAGGGTGGAGATGGGCTTGGTGAAATCGCCTTCCTCAAACCCCAATCCCTTTAGCACTCCAACGATTTCACTTTTGTAAGAATAACCGTCCGCTAATTCAAATTCGTGATTCAGGCGGCTGTACTCTGACAAAAGCTTTTCCAGTGCTTCGCCGCTCTGGCTGTGCATCTGTTGCTCCAGTTTGCGGATGCGCTCCTCCAACTCAATCAAGGAACGTTTGGTTTCCAGAAGTTCGTCGTAGATGCTGCGATGACTCTGCAAATCCTGTTGCTGAGCCAGATAGCCCAGAGTTTTGTCTTTGGAAAGAGTGCAGCTGCCGGAATCTGCGTCCAACTCGCCTACAAGAATCTTGAGCAGTGTGGATTTTCCGGTGCCGTTGATGCCGACAATCGCTGCTTTTTCATGGTCTTCTATGTGAAAAGAAACTTGTTTTAACACATCGTTGCTTCCAAAGGATTTGGTGATATTGCTGACTGACAGTATCATAAAAATTCTCCTTTTCGTAAATCGTTTGTTTGGGTAAAAGCGAAGTTGGCATCGGCTTTTATGACCTTTGCCGTACCCTAGTATAATATATCACATTTTTTTTGGCAAGAAGGGAAAATAGTTTGACATATTTTTGACAAGCGATTATAATGAGGATACCAGAGTTTGAAAGGTCAAATGACCGAAGCGGAGCGTAGACCACTTTGTGCGAAGCGATCTGGTATCAGGATGGGTAAAACACTTTTTGACCATTCTTGTAAGAGAGCGAATTCATAATAAGGAAGGTGAACGTATTGCAGCAGCGCAAAATATCCAAGGCGGTGATTTCCAGACTTCCGAGATACTACCGGTATTTAGGGGAATTACTGGAACAGGGCGTGGAGAGAATCTCCTCGAAGGAATTGAGTGTTCGGATGAAGGTAACCGCCTCTCAGATTCGTCAAGATTTAAACAATTTTGGCGGGTTTGGCCAACAGGGATATGGTTATAATGTGAAATATCTGTACTCAGAGATTGCTAAAATTCTGGGTTTGGATAGACAACATAGCATTATTATCATAGGGGCAGGAAACTTGGGACAGGCAATCGCAAACTATGCTAATTTTGAAAGAAGAGGTTTTATTATTAAAGGAATGTTTGATGTGAATCCAAGGTTGGTGGGTTTGGTGGTGCGAGGCATTGAAATTTTGAGCATTGACCAGATGGAGGATTTTATCCGAGAGAATAAGATTCAGATCGCTGCATTGACCATTCCAAAGACCAAGGCACCGGATGTGGCGGATTGTCTTGTGAAGGCGGGCATTAAAGCAATTTGGAATTTTGCTCATACAGATTTGGTGGTACCGGAGGATGTGGTGGTTGAAAATGTGCATCTGTCTGAAAGTTTGATGCGTCTTTCCTATCGTATGTGCAGCAAACAGGAGAAAGAGGCTGTGACCGTCGGGAAACAACAAAGAAAGTAAGGAAAGGGAAGGGGAAACTGCCAAAATGAGCAGGCTCCCCTTTTTTGTATTGGAAGGTCTTTTCTTTTTGGGATTGGCATTATAGAATGATAGCAGCAGGGAGCAAGTAGCGAGGCGGACATCGTGCCCTGTGGGGATTGCGAATATCCGCTTTGACCATGTGAGAAAGGAGAGATGAGGGAGAGATGAGGCTGGTTGTCGGAAAAAGAGAAATGCAAGCGATGGAAAAAAATGTGATAGAAGAAATAGGCATTCCATCCTTGGTGCTGATGGAGCGTGCCGCTCTGGCCGTGTGTGAGCAGGCACGCAGTATGGTGACAAAGGAAGAGAGCATTTGGGTGCTATGTGGAAGTGGAAACAATGGTGCAGATGGAATTGCCGCTGCACGGATGTTAGATTTGTTGGGCTATTCCGTCACGCTGCTTGTGACGGGAGACGGAAGTTCGGGTAGCATAGAATATCGAAAGCAGTTGGAGATTGCCACAAAATTGGGACTTTCGATTGTGAGTGACGAAGATTTTATTTCCTGTAGAAAATGTAGCCTTCTGATTGATGCGCTTTTTGGCATTGGTCTTTCTCGTGAAATTGAGGGAGAGCTACGAAAACGGATGGAGGAACTCCGTGAAAAGGAGATTCCCAAGGTGTTGGCTGTGGATCTTCCCTCCGGTGTTCATGCGGACACAGGTGCTTGGCTGGGACCGGTGATTCCGGCAGACGTGACGGTGACTTTTGGATGGGAAAAGAGGGGAATGGCAGTCTATCCGGGGCGGACAGCCTGTGGAAAGATTGTGATAGCGGACATTGGTTTTCCTGAGTGGGAGATGTGGAAGCAGCAGCCTAAGGCCTATACCTTAGAAAAAGAGGATTTGGGGCAGCTTCCCCAAAGAAGGGCGGATTCCAATAAGGGAAGCTTTGGTAAGGTTTTGATTGTTGCGGGCAGCAAAAATATGAGCGGAGCTGCTTATCTGAGTGCTTTGGCAGCCTATCGCAGCGGAGCTGGTCTGGTGCGGATTTTGACCGATGAGAGCAACCGGCAGATTTTGCAGTCCCAGCTGCCGGAGGCCATTTTGAGCACTTACACACCCGAAGAGTTGGATAGGGAGGAAGCGGCAGTTTGGGCGGAAGAACTCTGTTCTTGGGCGAGCGTGATTGTGATAGGACCGGGACTTTCCAGAGAGGCCTTTGCGAGAAAATTATTGGGCTTGGTTTTGGAGAATGCCTATGTGCCGATTATTTTGGATGCCGATGGATTGAATGCCGTGGCCGATTTCCCGCATTTGAGTTCGTATTTCACCGACAATATTATTGTGACCCCGCATTTGGGGGAGATGGCACGCTTGACGGGAAAGGAAATCAAGGAGCTGCGTGCCAATCTCTATCAGGCAGCGAGGGATTACAGCGACCAATATGGGGTTACTTGCGTGCTGAAAGATGCCGCCACGGTGGTTGCTTTTCGGGATGGCACGCTGTATGTGAATGAGAGTGGCTGCAGTGCGATGGCAAAGGCGGGTTCCGGTGATGTGCTGACCGGAATTTTGGCCGGTCTGTTGGCCTGCTCTTTGGAGGAAAAACAGGCCATTTCTCTGGGAGTGTATGTGCATGGATTGGCCGGTGAGCGTGCTGCACAAAGCTGTGGAGATGAGGGAATGCTTGCCAGAGACCTTGCAAATGAGGTGGGAAAGGTTCTTATGGAGAGAAAAAAGAAAGAGCGTTAAAAAAAGAGAGAAAGCTGGAAGGAAAGATGGAGAAGAAAACGGACAGAAAGAGAGAAGAAGAGCTGGAAGAAATGGGAACGATAGGTTGTGACCGCGTTTGGGTGGAGGTCAATCTGGATGCCATCCGCACCAATATGAGTCAGATGCAGGCACATCTGGCTGAGGGGGGCAAACTGGCTGGAGTGGTGAAGGCGGATGCCTATGGACATGGAGCCGTTCCGGTGGCCTATGCCATAGACCCTTTTGTCTGCATGTATGCGGTTGCGACTGTGGAAGAGGGAGTGGAACTTCGCAGAAATAAGATAACAAAGCCGATTCTTATCTTGGGACAGGTAGCAAGAAGCCGATATGCAGAAGTGCTGCACTACGATTTGGAGCTTCCCCTGTTTGAGGTGGAGGCGGCAAGACAGTTGGAGGAAGAGGCAAAAAAGCAGCAGACCTGTGCAAAGGTGCATTTGGCCGTGGATACGGGAATGAGCCGCATCGGTTTTGCCGTGACGGAGGAGGCCGCGGAGGAGGCAAGGCAGATTGCAGCTCTGCCAAAGCTTAGAATTGCGGGCATGTTCACGCATTTTGCGAGGGCCGATGAAAGAGACAAAGAGAGTGCACGCAAACAGTATGAGGCCTTTTTGCACTTCTGGTGGCTGTTAAAGGAAAGGGGCGTGGAAATTCCGCTCTTGCACTGTGCGAACAGTGCAGCGATTTTGGAACTACCTGAAATGCATATGGACGTGGCAAGAGCTGGCATAGCCATGTATGGTCTTTATCCTTCGGATGAGATGCAAAGAGATGCGATTGCACTGCTTCCGGCTATGGAATGGAAGAGTCGGGTATCTTATGTCAAGAGCATTCCGGCAGGAACTCCTATCAGCTATGGGGGAACTTTTGTGGCGGAGAGAGAGATGCGTATCGCAACGCTGCCCTTTGGCTATGCGGATGGCTACCCCAGAAGTGCCTCCCAGAAAGAGGAAGTGTTGATTCATGGAAAAAGGGTGCCTTTGTTGGGACGAATCTGTATGGATCAATGCATGGCGGATGTGACGGAGCTTGGAGATGTGAAAGAGGGGACGCTTGTCACCTTGGTCGGCCGCGATGGGGAGGAAGAAATCACAATGGAGGAGCTTGCCGAAAGAAGCGGGGGCTTTCATTATGAACTCTGCTGTGGCGTAGGAAAACGAGTGCCCAGAAGATACTGGGAGAATGGAAGGCTGGTGGGAGTGCAGACTTCGCTGTCGAAGTTCGTTTGGAGCAAAACAAGTTCCTTCTGCATAGATTGAAAGTAGGTTTTCCGATTGCTTTTTGGCAAGATTTTTTGTCAAGACCGAATGAAAGTGCGAA
>JAUNGR010000089.1 GCA_030524485.1 bacterium
CTCCTAAAAATGACAGCATTTTGAAACTCCGGCAGTCACGCAGCCGAATGGCGGCAGACGGGCAAATTTCAGACCTTTCTGAGATGCCGGCACTTAGACGCAGTCTTTCTGCGTCTTAGTACCGTTGCATGGAAGCAGAGCGAAAGCGTGTCTGAAATTGCCCTCTGCCGCCACTCGGCGTACCCCCGCACCTCAAAATGCGTCAACAATCACCTCAATACGCTCCCCCAGCACCCGCACCACATCAAAACGACAGGGTGTATCCAAAGCCATCCCCCTCTGATACAAATACCTCCTTGCCGCCTGCCGAATCCGCCTCTGCTTCGCTGCATTCACCTTCTCCAGCGGGTCTCCCATCCTCTCATCCCTCGCCGACTTCACTTCAACAAAGACCAGATAGCCTCCCTCCCTTGCCACCAAGTCAATCTCCTTGCGTCCGGCATAAAAATTATAATCCAAAATCTGATACCCGCACCGTTCCAAATAGGCCGCTGCCTGTCTCTCCCAATAGCTTCCTCTTTCACGCCGATTCAGCATGTTTCCTTCTTTCCCCATTTCCCCTCTTCCTTCCCCCACTTTACCTTTCGCTGACAAATTTTCCGATAAAGCTTCGGCGGTGAATCGGACAGGGACCATGCTCCTTTAGAGCCTTGATGTGAGCAGCCGTGCCATAGCCCTTATGTGCTGCAAAACCATATTCTGGATACTGCTTATCGTACTCCTGCATCATATGATCCCTCGTCACCTTCGCCAAAACACTTGCCGCCGCAATGGAGACGCTCTTGGCATCTCCTTTGATGATTTTGACCTGCGAAATTTCCAATTCTGGAATGATAACGGCATCGTTTAAAAGCACTTCTGGCACGAATTTTAGGCCCGCTATCGCTTTTCGCATCGCCTCATAGGTTGCCTGCAAAATATTAATCTCATCGATTCTCTGTGCATCGCAAAGTCCCACCGAAAAGCTCAGTGCCTTCTCCTGAATCTCCACAAACAGCTCTTCCCTACGTTTTTCCGATAGCTTTTTGGAATCGTTCAAATACAAAATCTCGCATTCTTTGGGAAGTATCACAGCCCCCGCCGCTACCGGTCCTGCCAAAGGACCTCTTCCAGCCTCATCCACACCACAGATATAGGTACAAAGGTCATACTGCCGCTCAAATTCACGCATCGCCTCCAGTCTTGCCCTCTCTGCCTCCAACTTCTCTTCCGCTCGTTTTCTTGCTGCCATTTTGCTCTCCTCTCCCTTCTTATCCCTCTCGCAAATCCAATCTTTGCTTTGGTTTTCTCCTCTACTCCTCAGACTCTTCCTCGTTTTCAGGCACTTCCAATGTCAATCTGCCCAACTTTCCACTCCGAAAATCATCCAGCAGCAGGTTGGCTGCCTTTGCACAGTCCGCCTCCCCACCCTTCATCAGACAACCTCTCAGCTTTGCAATCTCCTCCAACAAACGATAGCCTTCCGCCACAGACTGCACCTGCTCTAGGCTCCCCAATCCATAACGCTCGGCAAGGCTTTTCGGATAGTTTTGGCTCAAGAACAGCAACAACTCTGCTGCCAACTCATCTTTATTCAAAATCTCATCGTTGATGGAACCGATAAAGGCCAAGTGCAGTCCCACCTGTTGGTTCTCAAATCTAGGCCACAAGATACCTGGGGTGTCCAAAAGCTCCAAACTCTTATTTAAGCGAATCCACTGATTTCCCTTCGTGACTCCCGGACGATTTCCTGTCTTGGTGCAGGCCTTTCCAGCAAAAGCATTGATAAAAGTCGATTTTCCCACATTGGGAATTCCCACCACCATCGCACGCACCGGACGGTTTAAGATTCCCCTTCTTCGGTCTCTTTCTATCTTCTCCTTACAGGCCTCCTGCACCGCCGCCTGAATCTGCTTTAAGCCACTGCCATTTTTCGCATTGATTTTTACCACCTGAAAACCCTGTTTCTGGAAGTATTGCATCCACTGCTCATTCCGTCTCTCATCTGCTAAATCCGATTTATTTAATAAGACCAATCTCGCCTTATTTTTCCCCAACTCATCAATATCCGGATTTCTGCTGCTAAAGGGAACTCTCGCATCCACCAATTCAATAATCAAATCAATCAGCTTGATGTCCTCTTGCATATTTCGTTTTGCCTTGGTCATATGTCCGGGATACCATTGAATGTTCATCTTGAAACTCCTTTCGCTTGTTCGCACGACAAAGCTCTCTCTATCGAGACTTATTGTTCTACACCTATTTCTTCTCTACTCTATCCATTTAAGAGAGACCAAAGGAAAAATTCTCAGCCAGACTCTTCCTTGAATCTGCTCCTCATCCACATTTCCAACATCTGCAAAGCGGCTGTCCTCGCTGCCCGTGCGATTGTCTCCTAAGACAAAGTACTCCCCCTCCTGCAGCTCCACCGGCTGCTCGGCAAGACCCGCAAGAGGCACATAGGAGAGTTCCTCTTCGGCATCCAAAAGCGTGTCATTGATGTACACTCTTCCTTCTTTTATCTGCACCGTCTCTCCTGGAAGTCCAATGACACGCTTGATGGAAAGAACTCCATCTCCTTTGTCAAAGACCAGCACATCAAACCTCTTAGGTGCAAAAAAACGGTAGGAAATCCGATCCATCAGCACCACATCCTCCGATTGGAGAAAGGGAGACATGGATTGTCCCACCATCCGCACCTGCGTGCCAAAGGCATACACAAAGAACAAAGCCAACGAGATCACCAACATAATGTCCTTGAGCCATCCTACCACCCAGCGAAATCGATGTTTTTCTTTCTCTTCATTGAGTTCTTCCACACAGCCACCTCTTTTCTTCCTTAGAATCTGTCTTTTCTTTGCATCTCTCTTTAAATGCTTCTTTCCATTTGTATTTCAATCTTTCCTTGAAACAACAAGAGGGCGTTGCATATCATGCAGCTCCCCCTCATTCTCAGCTTACTCTTATTTCGTTTGTTTTGACCTTCTGTCTGCCAAAAACAGCACACAGAATGCCGACCTTATGATTAGCGAACCAGCTCTTTTACCTTAGCAGCCTTACCAACACGGTCTCTTAAGTAGTTCAGTTTTGCTCTTCTTACTTTACCATGTCTTACTACCTCGATGTTATCTACAGCCGGAGAGTGCAGCGGCCAAGTTCTCTCTACACCGATACCATTGGAGTTCTTACGAACGGTAAAGGTCTCTCTGTTGCTGCCGCCCTGTCTCTTAATCACAGTGCCCTCGAATACCTGAATTCTCTCACGGTTTCCCTCGATAATCTTTGCATATACCTTAACGGTATCGCCTACGTGGAACTCCGGAATGGACTGCTTTAACTGCTCTGCTTCAATCTTCTTAATAATCTCGTTCATCGTGTGAACCTCCTTCAATAAATTTGATGTTCTTACTCATTTCAATGAAACCTTGCCTGCCGTGGCAGCCTAGGCTTGCTCTGCTGCAATTGCATCGCCACTCTTTCTTTCCATGACAGAGGAACATCTCGTATTGTCACAACTTCTAAATGATAGCATACTTTATTTTTATTTTCAAGCGTTTTTCTTGTTTTTTTTAGCCCTGTTCTTTCCCTTCCTGCAACATTTTTAAGAAAGCCCTATCCTTTTTGTCCAAAACAGCCATCTCCAACAAATCCGGTCTTCTCTCAAAGGTTCGTTTGAGGGACTGTTCCCGTCTCCACCTCTCAATGTTCGCATGATGACCGGACAAGAGCACCTCCGGCACTTTCTTGTCCAAAAAGACCTCCGGACGGGTGTACTGCGGATACTCCAACAGATTGTCATGGAAGGACTCAAACTCTGCCGATTCCTCGTTGTTTAACACCCCAGGAAGCAAGCGGGAAATGCAGTCTATCATCACCATAGCCGGAAGCTCCCCTCCGGTCAGCACATAGTCTCCCATGGAGACATAGTCCGTGGCAATCAGCTCCAGCACCCTTTCGTCCACGCCCTCATAATGGCCGCAGAGAAAGACCAGCTCCTCCTCCTTAGCAAACTCCTCTGCCATCTGTTGATGAAATACCCTTCCCTGCGGGGTCAGATAAATCACTCTGGGCTTTTTTTGTGCCTGCTCGCAGATGGACTGGTAAGCCGCATAGATGGGTTCCGGCTGCATCACCATTCCCGCTCCTCCCCCATAGGGATAATCGTCCACATGCCTATGCTTGTTCGTTGAAAAGTCTCGAATGTTCACCGCTTCAATCGAGAGTAGCCCATTTTTGCTTGCTCTCCCCACAATGCTGGTGTTCAATCCGGACAACACCATCTCCGGAAACAATGTCAATATATGAAATTTCATGTATCTTTTCCTTCCTGCCAAGCCTCAATCTAACAGGCCATCCATGATGTGCACCGTAACCCTCTTTTCCTCCAAGTTGACATCCAGCACGCAGTCTGGAATCACCGGCAGCAGCACCTCTTTGCCTTCGTTTGTGCGTACCACATACACATCATTGGCTCCGGTCTGCATCACATCCTCCAGCGTTCCAAAGGCCTCACCGTCCTCCGTCACCACCGCAAGTCCTAAGAGGTCCGCAATAAAGTACTCCCCCTCTTCCAGTTTCACAGCGTGTGCCCTGTCCACCAACAGATCGCAGCCCTTGTATTTTTCAATCTCATTGATATCAGAAAACTCCTTAAATCTTAGGATTGCCATATTTTTAAAGAATTTTACGCCTGTCACATGCAAAAGCTGCTTCTCTCTCTTGGTATCCAACCACACCTCCTTCAAATCCTGAAAGCGTGCAATGTCGTCTGTGGTGGGGTAAACTTTCACCTCTCCCCGAATGCCATGCGTGGAGGAAATCACACCCACCCGCAAAAATTCTTCCATACTGCCCTTTTCTCCTTTCTCTCCGCCACGAAAAACCGCAAAAGCCCGCAAAAGAAAAGAGACCTTTGCAAAAGCGGAATTTTCTGTTCTGACTTCCAAAATTCCTGCCCTGCAGCAGTCCCTTGTGTATTACTGGATTTCTACTATCACTTTCTTCTCTTCCTTAGAAGCCGCCGCCTTCACAACTGAGCGGATTGCCTTGGCGATTCGTCCCTGCTTTCCGATGACTTTCCCCATATCGGAGGGAGCAACTTTTAATTCAATCACCAACGCATCTTCCTTCTCAATCTCGGTCACAACCACCTCGTCTGGAGAGTCAACAAGTGCTTTTGCGATAACCTCTACCAAGTCCTTCATACATCCACCTCAATTACTGAATGCCAGCAATCTTTAACAGCTTGCCAACAGTCTCTGTAGGCTGTGCACCTGTAGCTAACCATTTCTTAGCTGCTTCCTCATCAAACTTGATTACGCTCGGCTCTTTGGTCGGGTCATAGTAACCAATCTCCTCGATGAATCTTCCGTCTCTCGGAGAGCGGGAATCTGCAACAACGATTCTATAGAAAGGAGCCTTCTTCTGTCCCATTCTTCTTAATCTCATCTTTACTGCCATGTCAATTCACCTCCTTATTTCCTTTGAAGTTTCATATATAGACAATGCATATGCATGTTCTAACATTATATTAAAATGCGAATAGAGTTCCATCTGCGGCTTTAAAATGGCATCTTGAACTTATTCATCAACCCACCGAGACCGCCTCCCAAGCCCTTACGCTTTCCGTTGGTCATACCGGCAAATTGCTTCATCATCTTTCTCGCCTGCTCAAACTGCTTCACCAGACGGTTCACCTCACTGATGTCCACACCAGCTCCGGCGGCAATTCGCTTTTTGCGGGAAGGATTTAAGACATCTGGATTGTCTCTCTCCTCCGGTGTCATGGAAAGAATAATGGCCTCAATGCGGTCCATCGCTTTCTCATCTATGTCCAAGTCCTTCATCTGACTCATCCCTGGCATCATAGAGAGAATGCTGGACATGCCGCCCATCTTCTTAACCTGATGCATCTGGTCAAGATAATCGCTGAATGAGAACTCGGCCTTGCGAATCTTTTTGCTGAGTTCCTTCGCCTTCTCCTCATCGACTTCCATCTGTGCCTTCTCCACCAGAGAGAGGATATCTCCCATGCCGAGAATGCGGGAAGCCATACGATCCGGATAAAACTGCTCCAGATCCGAGAGCTTTTCTCCCATACCAATGTAGAGAATCGGTTTTCCAGTGACCGAACGAATGGACAGAGCCGCTCCGCCTCTGGTATCCCCATCCAACTTTGTGAGAATCACACCATCAATGCCGACTTTCTCGTTGAACATTCCTGCCACGTTAACCGCATCCTGTCCGGTCATGGCATCCACCACCAAGATGGTCTGGCTGACATCCACCGCCGACTTGATGTCCAAAAGCTCATCCATCATCGTCTCGTCGATGTGCAGACGGCCTGCCGTATCGATAATCACGACATTCATGCCATTCTTCTCGGCATGTTCCACCGCCGCCTTTGCGATATTCACCGGAGAATTCTTATTTCCCATGGAGAAAACCGGAACTCCCTGCTTCTCCCCATTGATTTGTAGCTGCTCAATCGCTGCAGGACGGTACACATCGCAGGCTGCCAGCAAAGGCTTTCTTCCCTTCGCCTTGAGCTTTCCGGCAATCTTCGCCGTCGTCGTGGTCTTTCCGGCTCCCTGAAGACCCGCCATCATAATCACGGTAATCTCATTGGCCGGTTTCAGTGCTATCTCTGTGGTCTCGGAACCCATAAGGGAAACCAGCTCGTCATTTACAATTTTAATCACCATCTGTGCCGGATTCAAACCATTTAGGACATCCTGTCCCACTGCTCTCTCCTGCACGGAGTTGATGAACTGTTTTACCACCTTAAAACTGACATCTGCTTCCAAAAGAGCCATCTTTACTTCTTTCAAAGCAGCCTTCACATCCGCCTCTGTCAGACGGCCTTTTCCGCGAAGGTTCTTAAATACATTTTGTAACTTATCTGACAGGCTCTCAAAAGCCATCCTCTCACCTCCAGCAGTCCAACGCAACTCTCCAATCCATTGGCCTTGCCCTCATGACAATTCCAGAATCTCACCAGCCACCCCCTCAATCTTTTGAATCAGATCGGGGTTTTGGGTTTTTTGATACTCCTGAATCATCTGGTGAATGCTCTGCACAGACTCTCTGGTCTTCTCAAACTTTTCAACCAGCCCCAGTCTCAGCTCATATCCCTCCAAAGTCTTATCACAGCGTTTCACCAAATCAAACACTCCCTGTCGGGAAATGCCCTCTTCTCTGGCTATCTCACTGATGGAAAGATCCTGAAATACAACGTCCTCATAAATCTTTCTCTGATGTTCCGTCAAGAGTACACCATAAAAATCATACAACAAACCTTGTCTTACTATTCGCTCCATCGCAATCACCTGCGTTATCATAACCGATATTCGCTGCTCTGTCAAGTAGTTTTCCCTTACATTTTTAAATTATTTTTGACCCTTTGCCCCGCCAAAACATGAGGAAGCATCCATTTTTCCAAGAAAAACGAGCGGATTGCGGAGGAATCCAGTCTCCTCAAAAGCAAAAGGTCATAAAATCTTCTTACAAGAAGACTTTATGACCTAAGGAAATCGTTTTTAATATTTCATAGCTCCCGTCTGATACAGGACAGCACGAATCGGCTTTGCCAAGAAAGCGGCCAAAAAGCACTTTGCAATGTCCAAAGGCACAAAAGGAATCACAGCCGCTGCCAAAACCGCCTCCACGCTCATGCCAGTTGTCAGATACATATACAGAGAACCAACGGCATAGGTAATGCTCATACCTGCAAGCATAGCGGTCAGACTATAGCGGAAGAAATGATACTGTTTCCCCTTAAAGTAGGACATAGCCCAAACGGCAAAGATCCATGCAAAGAGATAGCCTCCCGTCGGCCCAAACAATTTGGCCGGTCCGCCCATGCCGCCGGAGAACACCGGCAGTCCCACCAAGCCCAAAAGCAGGTAGACTACGATTGTGAGCACCGCCTCCAGCGGTGACAGCAAAAATGCAATTAAATTCACCATCAGGGTCTGTGCCGTCAAAGGTACAGGCGAAAACGGAAGCGGAATCACAATGTATGCCGAGACACACATCAAAGCAACCAAAAGAGCCATCTTGCTCAATTCCATTGTGGACCATTTCTTGTTCATGTTTTTCCCTCCATATTCATGCATAAACGATGCTGTTATTCGGCAGTTTTCTGCCTTTTACAGAATACTAAAAAACGGAGGAATTGTCAATTTTTTTCACCATGTATTTCCTTTTCGTCACACACTTTAGTTTGGCCTCTCAGCCACATATCTCCACTTCTTTTTTCTCCACACGGATGACTTCTTTCTTCCAGATATTTAACTTATAACAAATGAGGAGAATCAAAGCGGAGCTGGCGTTGCTGACCACCACCGAGTACCAGATGCTCTGCACTCCCATATGAAACACGGACTCACACACAAAAAGTGTCAGAAAACGGAACACCCACAGCCTTGTGGCATCCACCGTCATGGTAATCATGGTGTGCCCTGTGCCCTGAAACAGTCCCATGGTACTGTTATAAATGCCATTCGTCCAACAACAAATCGCCATAATGCCTAAGAACTGTGCCGCCAAAAAGATAACCTCAGGGTCTTCGGAGAAGATGGAAACGATGCTGCGGCTTACCAGCGGACGAGAGAGCACCATACCTCCCAAAAACAGAGTGACCACCGCCAGCCTTCTCGCTAATTTATAAGCTTTCTCAGCCCTATCTTGTTGTTTTGCTCCCATGTTTTGTCCCACTATGGTTGCAGTTGCCGAGCCTACGGCATTGCAAGGCATGGTCACCAGACTGTTTACCTTGTTTCCGATTCCATAGGCAGCCACCGCTACCGGTCCATACGCATACACATTTTTGCTCATCAAAAGAAAACCAAACTGCATGGTGCTGCTTCCGATGGCAGTTGGCAGACCAATCTTTGCAATCAAGAGCAGCTTTTCCTTGTCAAAATGTAACTTCGTAAGGTCCAGAAAAATCTCTTGGTTTCTGCGTGCCAGCAGCCAGAAAGCTAGCAGTGCACTCGGCACCTTCGCCAACACGGTCGCTAAGGCCGCTCCGGCAATGCCCCAGCGAAAGCCCAACATGAACAGAGGGTCCAGTACCATGTTCAGCAGGATGCCTGCCACATTTAACAACATGGGTCTCACCGTATCTCCCTGTGCCTGATTAACCGCTGTGTAGAGATTAATCAAAAATAAAAAGGGCACATCTATCATCACAATGGAAAGATAGGTTTTGCTTAGAGAAAAGATTTCTCCCTCCGCTCCCATCCATCCAACAATTCCGTCTGCACTCGCAATGCAAAGTGCACTGCACACCACGGCAAAAATCATGGCACTCAAAAACAGCTGCCCCACCATTCCCTTTGCCCCTTCTTTATCCTTGCCTCCGATGAGCTGTGCCATCAAAATCGCACCAGCCGCCGTGATCCCCTGACCAAAATTAATCACAATGTTTTGAATGGGGGAAATCAAGGTGATGGCTGCCATCGGATTGGTTCCGATTTTTCCAAGCCAATAGGTGTCTGTCAAATTGTACATGGACTGCAGCAGACTGTTCAATGCAATGGGAATGCAGAGAGCCAAAATCGCCTGCAGCAAATTCCCCTGCAAAATCAAACCTTGATTTTTCTTCTTTCCTGACATAGCATTCTCTCCCTTTGTTTTCTTTTTGTTTTCTCTTTTCTTGTACTCTACCACAAGAAAAAGGCAGAATCCTTAAAAATTCTGCCTTAAATCATAAATACTACAGTTTTTTTGTGTTTTTAATGTCCCGTTCTCCGATTGATATACTTCGTCTTAAACTTGGAATATACAATCTTTTGACTGCTGTACAATCCAGAATAGCCAGAGACGCAGTAGCTGATGGCCACCACCAGCAGATAGTACTGCATGCCCGCACTTCCAAACAGCTCCAAGCCCATAAATACGGTTGTGATCGGTGAGTTTGTCACACCACAGAACACGGCAAGCATTCCACAGGCCGCTGCCAACTGCGGAGAGATGCCCAAAATCTGCCCTGCCAGACAGCCAAAGGTAGCTCCCACAAAGAAGGCCGGTACAATCTCCCCTCCCCGAAAACCACTGCCTAGCGTCACCGCTGTGAATAGCATCTTCAAGAGAAAGGCTGCAAAGAATACCTCTCCCTCCAGCACGCAGCGTTCGATGACTTGCATTCCAGCTCCATTGTAGTCCTGTGTGCCTAGCAACAGCGTCATGACAATCACCAAAAGACCGCCCGCAATCACACGCACATAAGGATTGCCTATCTTTTTAAATAGGCGGTCACCGCTGTGCAAAATTGTACAAAACAAGGTGCTGATAAGACCGCAGAGAATCGCAATCCCTATCATTTTTACTACCGGCTCCACCGCAAGCTTCGGCACCAGTTCCACCGGAAAGGCCTCCGCATGGATGCCGCACAGCGTAGCCACCTCCGCAGCGATGAGTGCACAAAAGACACAGGGAATCAGAGCCGAATAATGCATGATTCCGACACTCACCACCTCCATAGGAAAAATAGCAGCTGTGAGGGGTGTGCCAAAGAGGGCTGCAAAAGCAGCACTCATACCGCACATCACCGCAATCTTTCTGTCATGGTCGTCCACCTTAAAAAAGTGTCCCAAAAAGGTGCCAAGACTTCCCCCCAACTGCAAGGCGGCTCCCTCTCTTCCCGCAGAACCGCCCCCCAAATGGGTCAACACCGTACTCACAAAGATGACCGGAGCCACTCTCGCCGGAATTACCTCATCGGAGGAAACCGCCTCCAACACCAGATTGGTTCCCCGATTGTCCTCCATTCCACTCTTGCGGTAGATAAAGATAATGAGCACACCGAGCACAGGCAGCAAAAACAACACCCAAAAGTGAGTGCTCCGAAAGCTCGTAACCCCCTGCATGGCATAGCCGAAGGCCGTGCCCACCAGACCAATCACCGTACCAATTACCACCGAATAGAGCATCCAACGCAGCAACAGCCAGATTTTTTCCACAGTAGCCTTTATTTTTTCTTTTGTACCCATCTCCTCTTCCCCCTATTTCCCCAAAAAATCCTTAAAACATTCGGAATCAGATTGCATAAATTTCTTTGGATTTTACCAATTTCGGACGGTAGCCTGCATTCTCCAAAGCAGCCACTATCGTCTTCTTGTGCTCGGTACCGAAGGCCTCCAAGGTAATCTGCAACTCCACAGCCGCATTGCGGTTGATGCTCACAAACTGATTATGCTCCAGCTTGATGACATTGCCGTTCTCCTGTGCAAGCAGAGCCGCCACCCTTGCAAGCTCCCCTGGCTTATCCGGCAGCAGCACAGAGACCGTAAACACTCTGTCTCTTTGAATCAGCCCATGCTGAATGATGGAAGCCATGGTGATCACATCCATATTTCCACCGCTTAAG
>JAUNGR010000090.1 GCA_030524485.1 bacterium
AATTACCGCTTCTTTTTGCCACTTATATTGGCACTTCTCTTTTTAACTTATCTTTACAGCTCCTATTCGTAGCTTCTTTTGTCACTTTTTCCTGCATTTTCCCCCTTTTTATTTTTCTTTTTAAGTTTCTTATTTTATAGTTATATTATGAAGAAACTAAATGGGTAAAAAAACAATCCGTGAACACAAAAGAGTAGACTTTGTTTACAGGTGATTTTTGTTTGAAAATTGTTTGAAGACTATTTGAAGATTGATAAGTAAGAGGCAATCGCTGCCAAACTGCCAAAAGCAGAAGATAATAAGAAACTTTGTTAGAAACTTCAGAAATATTTTTCTTGTAAAGATACTATAGCACATTTTTTTTCTTTTGTAAAGAGTTTCTTGTTGCGATAGGTCTGTCAGCCACCTGCTGAGTGACGGACAGACCTATCGCTCCTAACATCCTGAAGTAGATTTATTTTATCACGCTTCCCACTGCACAGGACAGAAGAAAGGCGAGCAAATTCGCTGCCACTATCGTAGAACCAACCGGCGTTCCCGCTAAAATAGAGAGAACGATTCCAAAAAAAGCACAAAATACGGAAATCACTGCCGAACATAGAGTCACTGCTCGAAAACTGTGGCACATCCGCATAGCGGACAAAGCCGGAAAAATGACCAAAGCTGAAATCAGCAAGGAACCTGCCAGATTCATTGCTAGCACAATAATCACGGCAATCAAAACCGCAATCAGCAGATTGTACATCGCTACATTGCTGCCTGCTGCCTTGGCAAAAGCCTCATCAAACGTAACCGCAAAAATTTTGTTATAACAAAGAATAAAAACCAAAATCACGGTTGCCGAAAGCCCAACACAGAGCCACACTTCTCCCTTGGTCAGTGTCAGAATAGAAGTGGAGCCAAACAAGGTGCTGCAGACATCTCCAGAAAGATTGGGGCTAGTTGAGAAAATACTCATAAGCAGATAACCGATGGCCAAAGCCCCCACCGAAATCATAGCAATCGCCGCATCTCCCTTAATCTTCGTATTCTGTCCGGTATGCAGCAACAAAATGGCACTGATTACCGTCACAGGCAATACCACCAACATATCGTTGCTGATATGGAAAACCGAAGCTATCGCAATCGCACCGAAGGCCACATGGGAGAGACCATCTCCTATAAAGGAAAAACGTTTTAAGACCAAAGTCACTCCTAACAGAGCCGAGCACAGGGCAATCAAAATTCCCACAATCAGAGCATATCTCACAAAGGGATACTGAAAATAAAAATTCAATTTTTCTAACACATTCATGCCTTCATTCCTTCCTTTTCTCCTCCCATTGCCCCTGCAAACATCCGTCCAATCTCACTCTTTTGGTATTCCTGCTTGCTTCCAAAAAAGAGGCTTCTTCCGATGTGAAGCACATGTGTGGCATAGGGCAATGCCCCCTCCATGTCATGTGAAATCATAAGAATGGTAATGCCTTCTTTCTGGTTTAATTCCGCAATCGTTTGGTACATATTCGCCATAGCTTTCGGGTCTAAACCAGAGACTGGCTCATCCAAAAGCAGCACTTTCTGTGTTGCACACAAGGCTCTAGCTAGAAGCACTCTTTGCTGCTGCCCGCCTGATAATTCTCGATAACAGTGTTTCGCATATTCTTGCATCCCTGTTTTCTCTAACATCTCCATCGCAAGAGCCTTGTCCGCTTTTGTATAAAAAGGATGAAAACCGAAACGCCCCTGACAGCCAGAAAGCACTATCTCCTGCACCGATGCCGGAAAATCTCTCTGCACCACCGTTTGCTGTGGAAGATAGCCAATCTCTCTCTGTCTTAAGCCTTCCCCCAACTCAATCCTTCCTCCCAAAGGCTGCAGCAAGTGCAACATGGTTTTCATCAAAGTGGACTTTCCCGAACCATTCTCTCCTACAATACAGAGATAATCCCCCTTCTGCACAGAAAAATTCAGATTGGATACGATGGCTTTTCCCTCATATCCCAAACTCAAATCCTTACAAGTAATCAATGCCATGGCTCTTCCCTTCCTTTTCCTTCCTAACTCCTGTTTCATTGCAATGCTTTTTGCAAAACTTCAAGATTCTCTTCCATAGTCGAGAGGTAGGTCTTTCCTTCTTCTATCTCCTTTTGATTAACGGACTGCAAGGAATCCAAGGTCAAAATCTCAGCTTCTGAAAGATTCGCTGTCTCCAAAACCGTCTTTGCTATTTTTTCATCTGACTTTTCAATTGTAAGAATTTTGGAAATCTCCAGTTCCTTCATTTTGTCCGCCAAAAATACAATGGTCTCAAAACTGGCATTGATTTCCGTGGAACAGCCCGCAAAGGCTGCATAGTAGGAAAGTCCATAGTCCTCGGTCAGATAGCGGAAAGGAAAACGATCCCCAAAAATCAAGGTCTTTTGGGGTGCGGCCTCCACAACCATTTGATAACGCTCATCCAAATCTGCCAATTTTTGGCGGTAGGCCTCCTGACGACTTTGGTAATACTCGGCATTCTCCTCATCCAACTCGCCCAGAGTGTCTGCTATGCTCTGCGTGAAACGTTCCGCATTTCTCAAAGAAAGCCACACATGCTCGTCGTATTCGCTCTCTTCCTCCTCTCCCTCATGTGCTTCGTGCTCCTCCGTCCTCTCCATGCCTTCTACGTACTCTTCTTCCTTCGCCTCGCTTCCCAGAAGTTCCAACAAAGAAAGCACCTTTCGCTGAGGATTTTGACTCTGTTTGAGAACTTCATCCACCCATTCACTGGACTCGCCGCCAGCATACACAAACAAATCACAGGAAGAGATTTCTAGGATATCCTCCAAACTTGGCTCATAACTGTGAACATCAATACCACTGTCCAACAGCATTTCTAACTCCACTTCCTCCAAGCGTTCTCCAAGAATCTCCCTCAACCAGTCATACTCAGGAAACATCACAGCTATGATTTTTAGGCTTTTTCCCTCTTCTTTTTCTTCTGTCTCTATTCCCAAAGACTCCGTTTCTTTCTCTGTCTGTGCCGAGCCGCAAGCACTAAGCCCCAAAGTAAGCAACAACATTGCCATCCAAACACACAGCCCTCTTACATATCGTCTTCTCATTCTTTCATTCTCTCTTTCCTCTTATTTACTATATTCCTCGCCCTATTCTTCATTCTGTTCTTCATACTGACATTCCTGACAAAGACCATAAAATACAGTTCTCAAGGCATCCAAACGAAAGCCATGCTCTCTCTGCATATGCTCCCCTAGATGCTCTACCTCCTCACAGTGTAAGTGAATCAGCTTTCCACATTTCTCACACTTACAATGAAAACAGGTTGGTTTATGGCAGAGTTCTCGCTCTCCGCCAAGATACTCAAAACAGGCACCGCTTGTCCCATCCACCGTATATTTTGCCACACTGCCCTGCTCCACCATGCGTTCCAACTGTCGATAGATGGTCGTGGTTCCCACCGTTCTTCCCTGTGCTTTCAAATACTCACAGATTTCATTCACAGTCACATGCTTTCCCTTGACCGTCTCCAAATATGCGTGCAGTTCTGCTAGCTGCTTGGTCTGATACTGTGCCTTTGTCTTCATCTTTTTCTCCTCCCGTTTTCCCCTACAAGAAACCCTAGCACAAAAACTAATATGAAAACGATTTTCAATTTCAATTTGAAAATCGTTTTCATATTATAGCACAGTTTTTTCAAATGTCAATAGCCAATTCTTTCCTAGCACATCGTGTGCATCCTCGCGAAGCGTTGTCAAATATCTGTGCATCCTTGGATGCAAGCATCCAGTCTACCCAGCTGCTTGACAGCATTTTCAGAGTAAAAAACCGAGGTTGCGACTCCTTGTCACAACCTCGGCTGATGTGCTTGTCCTACGGACACTTATTCTTTTTACCTTTTAACATTGCTATCCTGCCAGTCCCAAAAATCTACATGCCAACTGGAAATAAATGATGAGACTGAAGGCATCCACAATCGTGGTAATCAAAGGTGCTGCCATGATAGCTGGATCCATCCTGCACTTTTTTGCAAGAATCGGCAGAATACAGCCGATGGTCTTTGCCAAAACAACGGTGCAAAATAGGCTTAAAACAACGGTCAAACATAACATTTTCTGACCCGGATACATCAAAATCAAGCGAAAGAAATTGACAAAACCAAGAATCACTCCCACCAGCATTCCCACTCGCACTTCCTTCCAAATGACACGAAAGATATCGGAAGTTTCAATCTCATTGACTGCCATTCCACGGATAATCAGGGTGCTGCTCTGGCTCCCCGCATTGCCACCGGTGTCCGTCAACATCGGAATAAAAGTCACCAAAAGTGGAATCACAGCAAAGGCATTCTCATACTGTGCTAAAATTCCTCCGGTTAACATACTGCTGACCATGAGTACCAAAAGCCAGACAATTCGATTCTTGGCAAGCTGAAACACGCCTGTTTTCAGATAAGGCTTTTCACTTGGAGCCATCGCCGCCATCTTCTCAAAGTCCTCGGTCGCCTCCTGCTCCATGACATCGACGATATCATCCACCGTCACGATGCCCACCAATCGATCTTCCTTATCTACGACTGGAATGGATAGAAGGTCGTACTTATTAAAGTCTTCCGCAACTTTCTCTTGGTCCTCCAAGGTCGTTGCTGTGATGACATGCGTGTCCATAATGTCCCCCACTAAGGCCTCGTAAGGGTGCATCAGCAGGTCCTTCACCGTCACCACGCCCTCCAGCTTTCTCTTGGAGTCCATCACATAACAAGTATAAATGGTTTCTTTGTCCACACCATGAGTACGAATGTAGGCAAAAGCATCCGCCACAGTCATACTGCTGCGCAGTCCCACATATTCTGCGGTCATGATGCTTCCAGCGGAATTCTCCGGATATTGAAGAAATTCATTCATCAAAGCTCTCGTGTCGGGGGTAACATTCTGCAAAATTCGCTTCACCACTGTCGCCGGAAGCTCCTCCAGCATATCTACCGCATCGTCCACATACAGATCTTCCATAATCTGCCTTAGCTCGCTGTCGTTGATTCGGTCGATAATCTGGTGCTGCACTTCCACATCCAGAAAGGCAAACACATCGGTCGCCAAATCTTTGGGAAGCATACGAAAGACAAGCAGAATCTTCTCCTCGTCCAGCTCCATGAGGAATGCTGCGATGTCTGCTTCATTCCGTTTGATGAGTTCCTCTTTTAACTGTCTGTACTTTCTTTCCTCCAAAAGTGCGAACAGCTCTTCCATTTTCAGCTCGTTCTCTAACATAAGCTCCTCCTCCAAATATTCAGTTTTGTTGTCTGAGTATCTGGAAGCAGAAGGATTTCTACGATTACGGCAGCAGCATTATGAAATTAGACATAGTAGTACCTATACCAGTCGCTATGCCAACCAAGTATCCTGCTGCCATACGGGGTGGATATCCATTATCTGCTTCCTGCCTGCAACTTCGGTCTTCCATAATGCTGCTCCTTTCTTCTCCTTTTCGTTTCCACGCAAACAAACTGCGTTTCACGGCTCCCTCTATTATAAACAAATCTCCTCAAAAATCAAGCCCCAAATCTCCCTACAAAAAGCAAAGAAGCGGCTGCATCTTTTCCTGCAACCGCTTCCCATATTCATTGATGCTATTATTTTTCAGCTTGTCAAACTTGATTTAAGCCAAATCGCTCGGTCTCATGCTCAGATTGATTCTTCCCATCTTATCAATCTCAATCACTTTCACCGTTACCTCATCTCCGATGTTTACCACATCTTCCACCTTTGCCACTCTGTGGTCTGCCAACTTGGAGATATGAACCATACCATCCTTGTTCGGAGCCAGCTCCACAAAAGCACCAAAGTTCATGATTCTTGCGACCTTGCCTCTCAGCACCATACCTGCCTCCAGCTCCGTCACAATGCTGCGGATGATGCTGATAGCCTTATCAATCATCTCTGCGTCGGTGCCACAAACGCTGACATTGCCTTCCTCGTTGATGTCAATCTTTACGCCAGTCTCATCAATAATCTTGTTGATGACCTTGCCCTGCTTACCAACCACATCGCCAATCTTCTGCGGGTCAATCGCAATCTGCTTAATCTTTGGTGCGTACTTAGAAAGCTCCGTTCTCGGCTTGGAAATCACCGGTGCCATAATCTCATCCATGATGTAAAGTCTTGCCTCTCGGCATCTTGCGATTGCCTCCTCAATAATCGGACGAGTCAGACCATGAATCTTGATATCCATCTGAATCGCAGTGATACCCTTGTGAGTACCACCTACCTTAAAGTCCATATCTCCAAAGAAGTCCTCAAGCCCCTGAATGTCCGTCAGAACCAGATAGTCATCGTCACTCTCTCCCGTCACAAGACCACAGGAGATACCTGCTACCATGCTCTTAAGCGGCACACCAGCTGCCATCAAAGACAGAGTGGAGGCACAGATACTTGCCTGAGAGGTGGAACCATTGGACTCCATAGTCTCGGAAACGGTACGAATTGCATAAGGGAACTCCTCCTCGCTCGGCAGTACCGGAACCAAGGCTCTCTCTGCCAAAGCACCATGACCAATCTCACGGCGGCCCGGACCTCTGCTCGGCTTGGTCTCACCTACCGAGTAGGACGGGAAATTATAGTGATGCATATATCTCTTGGAAGTCTCATTCTCATCCAGACCATCCAGCTTCTGTGCCTCAGACAAAGGTGCCAACGTGCAGGCATTCAAAATCTGCGTCTGTCCGCGAGTGAACATACCAGAACCATGCACTCTCGGCAGCAGGTCAATCTCTGCCGCAAGTGGACGAATCTCTGTGATTTGTCTGCCATCTGGACGCTTGTGATCCTTCAAAATCATCTTGCGAACGGTCTTTTTCTCATACTGATAGATAGCCTCTCCCAAAATGGACAGCCACTCTTCGTTCTCGGCAAAGGCTTCCTCCAGACGCTCTGTGATTGCCTTGATATTAGCCTCTCTCTTCTGCTTCTCATCGGTGAAGACCGCCTCTTCCATCTCCTCGGACGGAACCAACTCCTTGATAGCAGCAAACAGCTCCTCCGGAACTGCACAGCTCTCATAGCTATGCTTTTCCTTGCCGCACTCTGCTACAATCCCATCGATGAAGCAAATCAGCTGCTGATTCACCTCATGTGCCTTAAAGATGGCATCAATCATGACCTTCTCCGGCACCTCATTCGCACCAGCCTCAATCATAATCACTTTCTCTCTTGTGGAAGCCACGGTCAAAGCCAAATCCGACACCTTCTTCTGTGCACTGGTCGGATTAATGATAAATTCACCGTCAATCAGTCCCACCTGTGTGGTTGCACAAGGACCATCAAATGGAATATCGGAGATGCAGGTTGCAATCGCAGAACCTAACATGGCTGTCAACTCCGGACTGCAATCTGGGTCCACAGACATCACCAAGTTGTTCAAGGTAACATCATTTCTGTAATCCTTCGGAAACAGAGGACGCATGGGGCGGTCAATCACACGGGAGGTCAAGATGGCATTCTCCGATGCCTTTCCCTCTCTCTTATTAAAGCCTCCCGGTATCTTCCCAACTGCATACAATTTCTCCTCATATTCCACGCTCAGGGGGAAGAAATCAATGCCCTCTCTTGGCTTGTCCGATGCGGTTGCTGTGGATAAAACCACGGTATCTCCATAGTGCATAAAAGCTGCACCGTTTGCCTGTGCTGCCACTCTGCCGACATCTACGGTCAAAGTTCTGCCTGCAAGCTCCATACTAAAACTCTTAAACATAACAGGAATCTCCTCTCTTTTTCTCTCTTTTCTCTTTTTTGATAGAATTTCTATTATTTCACAGGAGTTCCGAAACGACTGCTCTGCCCACACCTTTCGTGCCCCTCCTACCGCTATGCACACAGCAGTAGTCTCGGTGCAAGCTCCTGTCAAACGGACATCATTCGCCTTACGGCGAATTGGCACTGCTGCCAAAAAGCAGCAAACAAAGTACTTGCTAACATGACAAAGAGGGTGGAGATAAATTGCTTGCTACCTCCACCCTCACCACTGGCAATTACTTTCTGATGCCTAACTTCTCAATTAATGCACGGTATCCTTCCAAGTCGGTTTTCTTCAGGTAATCCAGAAGACCACGTCTCTGTCCAACCATCTTTAACAGACCACGTCTGGAATGATGGTCTTTCTGATTGTGCTGAAGATGCTCTGTCAGCTCTGCAATTCTTGCTGTCAAGATTGCGATCTGAACTTCCGGTGAACCGGTATCTCCAGGCTTTCTTCCATACTCTGCGATAATTGCACTTTTCTTTTCCTTAGAAATCATCTTACATTTCTCCTTTTCTCTCTATCTTTGTCTCACCTCACACCAGGCAGCCGGCTGGAGTCACCGGAAAACCGGGCATTGGCGTTCACTCATACTTGGTTAGTATAGCATACATTTTTCCTCTTGTAAATCCCATTTTTTTAAGCTTTTTGCCACAAAATCCTAAAGCACATAAATTTCCGAGTAAAAATACTTTTCTTGAAAGTCCAGTGCCTTTTGAATCTCTTCCTTACTGTAGCGTCTTTTTGAGGCATCCACCACCCACTTATCCTCTACATCATTAAAACGATGCACCACAGCCACCACCGTTCCGCAAAAACTCTCCACTGGCTTATCCTCTCCCAAAAGATAAATGTCTTGTTCCTCGCCATCCCCACCAAACACGCCTTCCACATAGCCATAGTTGAGCGGATAGCATAAATTTTTGTAGACCGAATGCCGAGTCCCAAGGGGACGGTCAATGCGACCACTCACCTGCCGCCCTAAGATAGGAGAGTAGTCCAAAGCCTCTGCCTTCTTATTTAACTGCCACTCCGCACAGAAACTAAGCTCTCCCTCTTCTTCCGTTTCTAATTTTTCACAGAGCACAAAGCCCTGCTCCCTCAAAAAAGTGGACAACTCTTCCCACATCTCAGCCCTGCCCCCTAGGCAAAATTTTCCTTGGGGTCTGAGCACACGGCAAATCTGGCCGATTCTCTTTTGTAATAGCTCTAAATGCACCCGTTTTCTCCTGTGATAAGCCCACACACAGTCAAACGCATTCTCTGCAAAGGGCAGCTGTTCCAATTTACAGCACTTGCTGCGCAGAATCTTACCACTTTGCTTCTCCCACTGACGCAGCCAAGTTACATATTCCTCCTTCTCATCGGCCGCCGTCACCCAAAATCCTTTCTCCACAAAGGCTACCGTATCCTCTCCATCTCCACAACCAAAATCCAACAGCGAAAAACGTCCTTCCTGTTGCCATTTTTCTGCAAAATATGCCAACTTTTCCATACTCCATTCCCACCTTTGTCTTTTTTAGGCAAAGTATAGCATTTTTTTCATCCCCTTGACAATCCCCCTCTCCCCAACCCCTCCTATTTTAACGAAATTTAGGCAAGAAGTCCCCGCTTCTATCCCCCGCTTTGACTTAAGAATTTTGTTCAATTGTAAGAATATTGTCAGAATTCTTCAGAGTTTTTTCTTTGCTTGTCCTACTTTTCCCTGATATAATGAAAACAGAAGATAAGGGGGTTTTTGTATGAACAAAACAAAACATCAGAAAAAATTTGCTTTTGCGGTCTTACTTGCTCTGTTCCTTCTTACCTGTACAGCAGTGGCCGCTGCCAGCGACACCAGAATCGACGAAGTTTCCATCACGATTGAGGCAGTCGGTGAGCTGAAGTCCGGTGAGGAAATCCAAGATGTCAGTGTCTCCTCAGACAGCGACGAGTATTCCATTGATTCGGCTTATTTCTCTACCAAGGAAACGGTCTGGCAGAGTGGAGAAACGCCTTTGGTCTGTGTTGAGCTGTATGCAGAAGATGGCTACCGCTTCTCCTACACCTCAAAGAGCCACTTCTCCCTCTCCGGTTTTGGAGCCAAGTTCAAGAGAGCCAAAATCACAGATGGAGGAGACGGACTCCTGCTCTACATCGAACTCAAGAAGGTCTCCGGCAAGCCTTTGGCGGTGGAAAATCCCTATTGGAGGCGCAACGAGGCACATTGGGATAAGATGTCCGATGCCGAAAAGTATGAGGTTCGTCTCTACCGTGGCAACTCCATCGTCACCACCCAGACCACCAGCCGCACTCACTACGATTTCACAGGGTACATGACGCAAAAAGGGCGTTACTCCTTCCGAGTTCGCTCCGTCTCCAAGGCTGATGTCAGCGGTTCTTGGTCGGATTATTCCGATGACAGGGAGCTAACTTCCTCCGAAGCCAAGAGAAATGCAGCCTCTGTGCCAGACAACAACTCGAATTCCAACAACAACGCCTCCCCGAATGGCGGCAGTGGCAACCACTCAGGCGGTCCCATCACCCAATCAAGTGGTTGGATTAAGGGCAGCGGCGGATGGTGGTATCGCTACGAAAATGGGAGTTATCCCGTAAACTCATGGCAGAATATCAACAACCGCTACTACTATTTTGATGCAAATGGTTATTCCAAGACGGGATGGCAATCTATCAATAACAAGTGGTACTATCTGGATGGCAGCGGGGCAATGACCACCGGTTGGCAGTACATCAACAATAAGTGGTACTACCTGAACTCCAGTGGAGCCATGCTCACTGGCTGGCAGTATATCAACGACAAATGGTACTTCTTAGAAAGCAGCGGAGCCATGCTCACCGGCTGGCAGTACATCAACAATAAATGGT
>JAUNGR010000091.1 GCA_030524485.1 bacterium
TAGAACCGAAAGGTTCTTAGAAGCCCATTGCCTTTAGGCGATGGGTAGTTCACAATAGCGTTTCATTTCTGGAAACCAGATTTCCTCCTGATGGTCAGCAAAAACCTCGTCGTAGTGACAGGAACAGATTCTATCCTTCTCTACAATCACCTGCAGCCATCCTGTAATGCCATAACCAAAGTCTTCTGCGATGCCATAGTACTTCTGCTCAGATGGTTCTTTTATTTTTTCGACTAACTCTGCTGCCATGGGAAGCATGTTTTTCATACTTCCAGAAGCCCCTGCCAAAAGCTCAAACTCACCTTCCAGAGATTGTCTCTCCTTTATCTGTGCCTCCACAAACTGAAGCCCATCTGCTAGCACCACACCTGCCTTGAGCTGTCTGGGCTTGGAAGCTTGCCAAATCCCATAGTCCGAACGTTTCTTATCTCTTCCAGAGAAATATTGATTGTAATAGGCATCCATTGCTATCTCATTGAATTCCACAAACACCAATTCCCCATCCTTCACCACCACTTCCAATCTTCCATGGTGTCCCGACACATCCTCACTGCCACCGAATTCCTTTCTTGCCACATAATAATCCCCAGTTGTGATTCCCAAAGGTGGCTGAACCGTATATTTCAGCCAATCCACTTCCTCTCTCTGATTCCACTCTACTAACTTTCTCACCCTTGAAATGATACTTTGCAAATCCATAACCAGCTAGAGTTGATATTGCAACCCCAATCACTGTGTTGCTGATTGCCACAATCAGGCTGTTGGCATAAAAGAGAAAGAAGTCATGCTTTAAAATATTTCGCAGATTATGCATCAAATAATGTCCGGGAAGCAACTTCACACCCGTATAAAGCTGGTCTGTATAATAGGTTCCCATGATAATCATCTGATAAAAAGGAAGCAGGGCAAACACAGAGATAACAACTACTGCTAACATCACTAGGGCCTGTTTCAGCGTAATCCGTCTTTGTCTTTTGTTTCGAGTTCTTCTGATTCTCTCCAGTCTCGTTTTTTCTTGCTCCATCGTTTCTTGTATCGTTCTTCCCATAACGTTCCTCCTTCTCCCAATCCTTCTCAATCCCTTTCAATCTCTTTCCTGAAATGCACGCACCAACAAGGCAGAACAGAGAGACACCAACACAAAGAATAGATAGGCAATGGAGGCTCCATATCCGAACTCAAAGTTTAAAAAACTTGCCTCATAGAAACGAATCATAATGGTAAACACCGACCGCTCCGGTCCTCCCAAGGGCTGATTGATGCTAGAAAACAAAAGTTGAGGACCGTCAAACAAATTCAGCACTCCTATCATTCCAGTTGTCACCGTAAAGGCAAAAATAGGCCTTAACATCGGAATGGTAATGTGAAAAAATCTCTGAAACCAGCTTGCTCCATCTATCTTTGCAGCCTCATACAAATCCTCTGGTATCGTTGACAAGCCTGCCAAGAACATAATCATGGCATAGCCGTAATTTCTCCAAACTTCCATCAGGACAACCACAATTCGAGTGGGCCATGCCTTTCCCAGCCAATAGACCGCTTCTATACCAAAAACTCCCAAAATTCCATTGACAATGCCATTTTTCCAGTCAAACATGAGCTGAAAAATAATTGCCAAGGCCACCGTTGTCGTGATATAGGGCAAGAAATTAATGAGCTGAAAGGCACTGCGAAATTTATGAAAAAAGTCTTTGAGCAGGCAGGCCATCAAAAGTCCCATCAAAATCTGAGCTGGAATAATCATAATGGTTAGCAAAATGGTGTTTTTCAAGGACAAGAAGAAAAAAGAATCCTTGGTAAGTGCCCTGATGTAATTCGCAAATCCAACCAATTCCTTCGTTGCGGCAATTCCATTCCAATCCGTAAAACTGATAAAGAAGGAAAAGACAACCGGAAAGATATTAAAAGCGAAAAACGTGAAAAAATAGGGAAGTATCATGAGATAAGGGGTTGCTTTCTGTTTCATCTTTTCCTCCATTCTCCTCTTTTCTTTTATTCTCTGATTCCGGAACTTCCGAAATTAGGGTTCTTCCTTCACTAAATCTGGATGTTTGTTCGTCAGTTCCTCTACCATAGTGTCAATCAGTTCCTGTGCCGTGATGTCTCCATCCGAGGCATTTATGGTTTTTACAGCCAAAGAATACGAATCCTCAAAGTCTTGGTCGTAGTTATTCAGCGGTCTCACTCCCTTGATGTTTTTTGCTACATCCGCAAACACACTCCATACATCCTGATTGTCAAAGAAGGGGTCTTCTTGGCTATAAAACTCAGTCTCTTCATAAGCCGGTTTGTATGGAATCAGAGAGCTTTTATAGTCTCGAATCAAAGCTCCGCCTTCCAGTGTCCCCTGAAAGAACTTGATGTATTCGGCAGCACCTTCCTTGTTTTTGGCTCCTTTAGGAATGCCCATGCTGGCAGAAGTTCCCGCATAGCCACCTTGCGGAGGAATCATCAGTCCCCAGCGTCCAGAGCCATCTGGGTCATTGGGATAAATAATCTGTGACAAAGCCCATGCCGGACATTCAAAGAAAATATGGTCATTCTTTCCGCAGGAAGCCGCTTCTTCCGGTGAACCATAATCAATGCGATCCACCACCTTTTTCTGCTTCATCTCAATCAATCTTTCCAAAATCGGTTTTATGGAATTCTCAAAGCGAATCTGATTTCCGTCAAAATAGGGCTGCTGAGATTGTCCTTTGAGCATCGCTCCAGCCGCTCCCACACTCGGCAGCATAAAAACCTTTCCTCCCGATTTTTCCTGAACTTCCTCCCCCGCTTTGATGAAGGAATCCCAGTCTGGAAACAGCTTTTGTAGCTCTTGTGGGTCATCGGTTCCAAAATACTCCAACGTCATGTCCCTCTTGTAGGCAAGTGCTCCCACTGCCACATATTCAGGTCCCACATAGGCTCCAAACGCATCGGTCTCATTGGGAACCAACCAATCCAAAACCTCATCCACCGGAAACGAGTACGGTTCAGCGGATAAGTCTTCCCAGATGTCTAACTGGAACAACTTTCCTCTGTGTGTGTACTCCAAAAGACAGATATCTGGAACCTGTCCTCCGGAAGCGAGAGTGGTCTGCAACTTTTGGGTGAGCTGAGACGATTCCACTGGTGTCAGCACTATCTTATATTGCGGAAACTTCTCCTCAAAAATCTCATGGATTTCCCCACAGGTCGCAATGTCCCAAGTCCAAATTTCAATCGGAATCCTCCCATCGTCTTGAGCCACTGTACTTTCTTGCTGTACAGCTGTTCCGTTTTCCTTCCCTTCGTCTGGCAATGCTTCCTGTCCCGTTCCTGCCTTTCCACATCCGGCCGTCAAAAGTAGCATAGCTGCCGTCGCTGCCGCCGCCCAACATTTGCTTCGTTTTTGCATACGCTTTTTCCTCCTTTGATACCTTCTACCCGTTTTACATTTTGTTTCCTTTCCTTGCTCCTAAAACCTATATTCAATATAATGTACCTAATTGTCAGAAACAACATAACAATCTAATGATTTTTTATAAAATCCTTAGATTTTGCAAAAATGACTCATATTTTTTATAAGAAATATCCAAATTTTATAAAATATTTTTTTCTTTTTTGTGCTATTCTATGAGTAACACCGAGGCATCTTCAGAGAAAGGGGGTTCTCTTATGTGCAAGGTCATTCTTGTGGAAGATATGGATTTGATTCGCCGAGACATTCGTGAGATGATTGATTGGAATCGCTATGGATTTGAGTTGGTGGGGGAAGCCAGAAATGGAGAGCAGGGACTGGAACTCTATCAAAAGACCCATCCCGATATCGTCATCACCGACATCAAAATGCCTCTTTTGAACGGTCTTGAGATGATTCGCTCCATTCTTGCCCTCAACCCAGAAACACAATTTATTTTATTGACCGCCTACGAGGAATTTGATTATGCCAAACAGGCCATTCAGTTTGGCATTCATTCTTATTTGTTAAAACATGAGTTGGAGGAGAATCTCTTACTTGCAGAGCTTGAAAAATTGAGAAATCAGATACGCTATCACAAAAAAGCAACGGCTCTTAACAACGAGGAAGCCATCTGCAGCTACCTGCTCGCAGCCCCACAGCAGTCCGTCTTACTTCCGCCGCTTTTCTCTTCTTGGAAGGAGCCACATGCCTGTGTTCTCGCTCACTTCAGCGAGACTCCTCTAAAAAAAGAGTTGCTCTCCCTCTCCTCTCAGCTTCCTTCTTTTTCTTTTGACAGCTGCCGCCTCTCAGAGCGGCTGTATGTCTTTTTTTTGCTGCTGCCAGCAAATAGCAGTCGAGCACAGGAAACACTTCTTGCCTTTTCCCAAGAATTGTTGGAGCAACTCTCTTTCCTTTCCTCTGTCTCTGGCAACATCACCCTCGCTGTTGTAAGACCACAAACTAGACAGGAAAGCATGAGAGCTATGTTTCAAGAAAGCCAACAGCTCCTGCAGTTTCAGGTCTTTTTTCCCGAAAATTGCATTTTGGAAAGCTCACTTTTTCATCCAGTGTTTTCTTCTTTCAGAAACTTTGCTCAAAAACAGTTGGAACAGCTTTGTCTGGATTTAGAGCAACAGCATTTTTCCTCTGCACGCAGAAAAATTCCCGAATTTGAAAGCACGCTCTCCAAGCTCCGAGATTTGGCTTTTTATGAGCAGAGCATCCGGTGCATCACGGATATCCTGATTCATATGCAAAATCCGACTCTTCCCCTCTCCATGATTCACAAGCTTTCTCTCCTGTCTGGCACGGCAGTCTCCCAAAAGGTCTGTCAGGTTTGCCACCTTCTATCTGATATTTTAGAGTGCATTCAAAATACGCTGCTTCCCACTTACAGCAAGAAGGTGGAGGAAGTGATTCGCTTTGTGAAGAAACACTATGCTGAGGACATCACCTTGCAGATGCTGGCAGATAAATTAAACATCAGTCCTCTCTACATCAGCCAACTCTTCAAAAAAGAAGTGGGCATAAATCTGACCAACTACATCACCAAATATCGAATTTCCATTGCAGCCAGCCTGCTTCAAAGTGGAAATTATAAGATTTATGAGGTCAACAAGAAAGAATACGAGATGACCATACAAATACTTATGTACCAAATCAACCCTCATTTTATCTATAACACTTTGAATTGCATCATCTGTCTTGCCCGCAAGAAAAATTTTTCTGCCATCATAGAACTGACTAAAGTTTTTATCGTACTCTTACAACGTACTCTAAAGACGATGCCAGATACCATGAGCAGCATACAACAGGAAATGGAATACACAGACAATTATGTCTCGGTTCTCCAGTATAGTTACGAGGCCGTCTCTCCAGTCATCTGGGAGGTGGACGCGGCTTTTTACCAATTTCAAATTCCGCATCTGATTCTATATCCCATCGTGGAAAATAGTGTGTTTCATGGCATTCTGACCGAAAACAGGGAATGTCATGTCACAGTACAAATACAACAAAGGGGGGAAGCTCTGAAAATTTCCGTATCCGATAATGGAAGAGGAATGGATGCCAATACACTTTCGCATCTTCGCTCCTTACTTCAAGAAGAAAACCAGCAAAAAGAACACATTGGACTTATGAATGTCAACAATCGTCTAAAACTCCTTTACGGCAGGGAGGCTCAACTTGAGATTCAAAGCCAAAAGGGACAAGGCTGCACGGTATCTTTTTGCATTCCCCTCTGCAAATTTTCGCAAAAAACATAGCAATCCTAGGCCAAAGTCTGTATAATAAAAAAGATAGTAGCATCAATGAACACGCTACAAAAAGCTACAAAAGCTAAAATTTATGCACAGGAGGTTCTCAAAGCTATGAAACTATTAACATATACCGTTGGTTCCCGCAACAGACAACTGCTTGGCGTGTTGAGTCAGGACGAAGAGTGGGTATATCCCCTCTCCTCTTTTGGAATGGATTACAAAAGCATGTCAGACGTGGTTTGCTCTCTCAGCGATTCTGAGCTGCAGTTGCTCGCTCATTCCACAAGCAAACAGCCAGAGAAGATTGCTGGAGCTGTAAACGTCCACGAAATCACCATTCTTGCCCCCATTCCTCAGCCTGCACAAGATATCATCTGTCTTGGCATCAATTACATGGCCCATGCGGAAGAGTCCGCTCGCTTCAAAAATGAGTCTTTTTCTGGTGAGCGTCCCTATGCCGTTTATTTTTCCAAACGTGTCAATTCCTGTCTCAATCCCAACGAAAACATTCCTTCCTATCCCACTCTCGTGGATTCCCTTGATTATGAGTGTGAACTTGCTGTCATCCTCAAAAAAGATGCCAAGAATGTTTCTCCTGAAGACGCAAAGGATTATATTTTCGGTTATACCATCCTAAACGATGTCAGTGCCCGCAACATTCAAAACCGTCACAAACAGTGGTATTTCGGCAAGAGTCTGGATGGCTTCTGCCCTATGGGACCTTGGATTGTCACTGCGGATTCCTTCGCCTTCCCGCCAAAGCTTCAGCTGCAAACGCATGTGAATGGGGAACTTCGCCAGAATGCCAATACCTCGGATTTAATCTTTGGTTTGGAGCACATCATCAGCGAGTTGTCCGAAGGCATGACTCTAAAGGCTGGAACCATTATCTCTACCGGAACTCCCTCCGGTGTCGGCATGGGAATGACTCCTCCAACCTTCTTAAAGAGCGGAGATGTGGTGGAGTGTAAGATTGAAGGCATAGGCGTTCTGAAAAACACAGTGGAATAACCAAAGTGCCACGAATGCCACGAACCAAGAGAATAAAATACGGAACATAAAAAAGAGTATAGAATTAAGAAAGTATAGAGGAGGTAGGCATATGCAGTTGACGATTTCAGGAATTGAAAACCGAGAAGAATGGGAGAAAGTAGGAATCTCTCTCCCTAAGTACGATGTAAAGGCAGTTGCACAAAAAGCCAAACAAACACCCAAATGGGCACATTTTGGCATAGGCAATATCTTTCGTATTTTTATCGGTGGCATTGCCGATGGTCTTTTGGAGGAAGGCATCCTAGACTGCGGTATCACCTGCATCGAAAGCTTTGACTGTGAGCTTGTTGATAAAATCTATGACCCCTATGACAACTTAGCTCTCAGTGTAATTTTGCATGGAGACGGAAGCAGAGAATACAAAGTATTGGGTTCTCTGGCAGAAGCCGTAAAAGCACAATCCTCCAATCCAGCACATTGGCAACGTTTGAAAGAAATCTTCTCCAGTCCCTCTTTGCAGCTCGTCTCATTTACCATCACCGAAAAGGGCTATGCCTTGCAAAAATCTGATGGCTCATGGCTGCCTTTTGTGGAAGCGGACATTCAAAATGGGCCAGACAAATCCATCGGAGCTATGGCAATTCTAACTGCTATGCTCTTGGAACGATACCAAGCTGGACGCTATCCTCTGGCATTAGTATCCATGGATAATTGCTCCCAAAATGGTTCCAAGCTCCGTGAATCCGTACTAACTATGGCAAACGAATGGCAAAAAGCAGGTTTTGTGGATGCCGATTTTGTCGCTTATGTGAGTGATGAAAACATCATTGCCTTTCCATGGACCATGATTGACAAAATCACACCTCGCCCCAGCGAGCAGATTGCTGCCGACCTTGAACATTTGGGAATCGAAGCGATGCAGCCAATCATCACAGACAAACAAACCTACATTGCTCCTTTTGTGAATGCAGAAAAAGCACAATATCTCGTGATAGAAGACCATTTTCCTAATAAGCGTCCCGCTTTGGAAAAAGGCTTTGGAGTCTATCTGACCGACCGCAATACTGTGAATTTATCGGAACGCATGAAAGTGACCGTGTGCCTGAATCCAGTTCATTCTGCAACTGGTCCTCTCGGAGTGGTTTTGGGCTACGATTTGTTTGCTCATATGTTGAACAGCAATGAGGATATGATGAAAATGGCTCGCATGATAGCTTATGACGAGGGATTTTTGGTGGTTCCAGACCCTAAAATCATCTCCCCAAAAGAATTTTTGGATGAACTCTTTTATGAGCGTTTTCCAAACGAATATCTAGGCGATACCAACCTTCGCCTCGCTGTGGATGTATCGCAGATGGTAGGCATTCGTTTTGGGGAGACCATCAAGGCCTATGTTGCAAAATATGGTGACGCTTCCCGCCTCACTGCCATTCCACTTGGAATCGCAGGATGGCTCCGCTATATGCTGGCTGTGGATGATGAGGGAAAGAAATACGAGCTTGCCTTTGACCCCATGAGCGAGGAGATTCAGGCACAATTAAAAGATATCATAGTGGGACAGCCCCAAACCTTCTCCGACCAACTTCGCCCCATCCTCTCAAATGAGCGTGTGTTCTTTGTTGACCTGTATAAAGCAGGATTGGGAGAGAAAATCGAAACCATGTTCCGTGAAATGATTGGCGGTTTCGGTGCTGTAAAAGCCACAATACACAAGTATGTAAATCCATAATTTGAAACCTTATAGTTAGATACAAGCACAACACAAACTTGCGGGAAGTACCGACTTTAGAAAAAGAGGTACTTCCCGCAAATAAGCTTCAATATGACAATATTACGATATTAAGGCAAGTAAAACGTCTAATAGAATACTTTCACCAAAAATAAGCCCTGCGGCGGTGCCGTATACCCCGCTGCCCCTCGGTCTTTGGCTTCCAAAATCTGTTTCATCTCCTCCGGTTCCCGTCTTCCATCCCCGATTTCCACCAAGGTTCCCACCAGAATTCTCACCATATTGTAGAGAAAGCCATCCCCTCGAAAACGAATGGTTAAAATATCATTTTCCTCACGAAATGAAATCGCATGAATGGTTCTCACAGTGGATTTTTTCATCTTCTTATTGGAGCAAAACGATTTGAAATCGTGCGTTCCCAGACAGTAAGCGGCAGCGGCCTTCATGCGTTCCACATCCACTGGCTCGCCAGTTCTGGCAGCAAAGCGGCGATGAAACACATTTTCCACCTTTCCTCGGTCAATGTGATACTCGTAGATTTTACTCTTGGCTGAGAGTCTCGCATGAAATCTCTCATCCACCTGTTCCATGCTATGAACCCGAATATCCAAAGGAAGATACTCGTTCAGATAGCTCAAGATCTCTTCCTCCAAAAAGCGATTCTTCGCCTTGGGAACCTTAAAATTTGCAATCTGCTCCAGTGCGTGTACACCGCCGTCTGTTCTTCCAGAGCCATCAATCTCCACCTTTTCCTCATACAAACGGCTCAATACCTGCTCGATTTTACCTTGTATGGTCATGTCGGTGCTGTCCTGTCTCTGCCATCCGTTGTAGCGAGTACCCTCGTATTGAATGCTTAATTTATAATTCGCCATCTTAGTTACAGCATTTCCTTTCCTCTACAGTAGGTCTGGCTCACGTCATAATTATCCTCCAGAACCACAATGTCTGCATCGTAACCTGCTACCAGTCGCCCTTTTCTATTATCCACTCCCAGACATCTGGCTGGATTGATGGTGCAGGCATTCAAGGCTACATCAAAGGGAACCAATGCCCTTTCCACCAAAATTTTTAGTCCCTTATTCATGTTCAGCGTACTGCCAGCAATGGTGTTCGTTCCTTTGAGTCTTGCCAATCCGTCCTCTCCAATCTCAATCTCATGACCGCCCAGCTCATAATTTCCACCCGCTGGACAGTGCTTTGCCCTCAAAGAATCGGTGATTAACATCCCAAAATCTCTGCCCTTTGCAGTAAAGAAATTGTTCAGGGCATTGATGTCCGAATGACAGCCATCGCCTATCACCTCGCCATACACTTCCCGAACTCGCAGGGCTGCCCCCACCATTCCAGGTTTTCTGTGATGATAAGGAGTCATCGCATTGTAGACATGAGTCATGGATGTCGCTCCGTTGGCAATTCCCATCAAGGCTTGCTCATAGGTAGCAGAACTATGTCCCATGCTGACTACCACCCCAGTTTCCTTGCAATAATGGGTCAGAGCATAGTCCACATCATGCTCTGGAGCCAAGGTGATGTAACGAATCAAGCCCTTTGCAGCCTTCTGATACATTTGAAATTGTTCCACGCTGGGAGCCACTACAGCCTCTGGTGGCTGTGCCCCCTTAAATTCCATATCCAAATAGGGACCTTCAAAATGAACTCCTAGAATCTCAGCTCCCTCGTATCCTTCTTCCACCACCTGAGCAACATTCGCAAGTGCGGCTGTCAGCACCTCTGGCATCTGCGTCACCGTGGTTGGCAAAATGCCTGTGACCCCTTCTTCCGGAATCCGCCGCATCCAATTTCGCAGTCCCTTTGGCTCGGCATCGTTGGTGTCAAATCCATAGGAGCCATGGGTGTGCACATCAATAAAGCCCGGAACCAAGCGTTTCTCCTTATAATCCACATCTACAGGCTTCGTTCCATATTCCAGCACAGAAACAATCTTTCCCTTTTCCACTTCCAACTGTGCAGGAAGAAACTGTCCTGCAATCCAAACCCTCTCACTCTGCATTATCATAGTTTTGTTTGTCCTTTCTTGAGCTACTCTGTTTTCTAGCGTAGATTTTTTGTCTATGTTTCGTATTCGGTATCTTCTTGCTCCTGTCATTATAGCCCAAATATCTCTTTTTTACAAACCTTTTCCATTGTTACT
>JAUNGR010000092.1 GCA_030524485.1 bacterium
TGTCACCATGAAGGTGCAATGGCTTAACACAGTGGCATTGGTGGTTGGAATGCTGGGATTGAAGGCAGGAGCTTACTTACAGCCTCTGATTCATAAAGCGGCAGGCAAGCGTGCATAGGGACGAAGGACATCTATCATGACGAAGGAAAGGAGGAATAGCACATGGGAGGACTGATTGCAAATGAGCCGGATTTTATGATACATGGTATCGTATCGTATCATTTGTTCGGACAGGAACTTTGGATTACGACAACACATCTCGGTCTCTGGATTGTCACAGCCCTGTTGCTTGTGTTTGGGTTCTGTGCAAACCGTGCGATGAAGAAGGCCAGTCTGGTGCCAGGGACTTTTCAGAACATTCTGGAATATGGCGTGGAGATGCTACAAAAGATGGTTGCATCCACGATGAGTCCCAAGGGAGTGAAGTTTGTAAATTACATTGGAACCATCTTTCTGTTCATTTTGTTCTGCAACTTGAGCGGATTGTTTGGCTTGAGAGCTCCGACAGCGGATTTCGGTGTCACATTTCTTTTGGGTGTCTTCACCTTTTTGATTGTGAACTATCAGGGAATCAAAAACAGAAAGTTTCGGCATTTTACGAGTTTGTTTGAACCATTTCCGATTTTGTTTCCAATCAATCTAATCGGAGAGATTGCCAATCCAATTTCTCTGTCTCTGCGTCTTTTCGGCAATCTGATGTCAGGCGTAGTGATTATGGGACTGTGGTATGGCATGATGCCCATCTTTGTAAAAATCGGTATCCCTGCATTTTTGCACGCATACTGTGATTTGTTTTCAGGCTGCATTCAGACATATGTATTTTGTATGCTGACGATGGTTTATGTGAATGATAAACTGGAGTAGGAAACAAGAATAAAAATGGATTTGAAAAGAAAAAAGCAAAAAGATAAATAACAGGAGGAATTGATATGAATGGTATTTCTGGAGAGGCTTTTATTTTAGGTTGTTCTGCGATTGGTGCCGGTCTTGCAATGATAGCGGGTATTGGACCTGGTGTAGGACAGGGTATCGCTGCTGGTCATGCAGCAGCGGCAGTGGGACGCAATCCGGGCGCACGTTCCGAGATTCAGTCTACGATGCTTTTGGGTCAGGCGGTAGCCGAGACGACAGGTCTTTACGGCTTTGCCGTTGCCGCTATCCTGATGTTCTTAAAGCCATTTTCATAAGAATAGGCGAGAATAAGAACGAGAGGAGGCGGAAGTTTGGAACGCTTATTAGGATTTGACTGGCAGTTGATTAACGATGCCGTCATTACAGGAATCAGTGTATTTATCCTGTTCTTCTTCCTGTCCTACTTTCTGTTTAATCCAGTCAAAGAATTTCTGGCAAAGCGTCAGAAGTTGATTGCAGATGACTTGGAGACAGCAAAGACGAACAAAGAGAGTGCAGTTGCCCTGCGCACAGAATACGAGGCGAAGCTTCGTGAGGCGGACAAAGAGGTGGAAGCCATCTTGGAGGACGCACGAAGACGTGCGAAAAAGCGTGAGGCAGAAATTGTTGAAGAAGCAAAGCAGGAGGCAGTACGCATCCGCGAGCGAGCAGAGCATGAGATTGTTCTGGAGAAGAAGAAGGCAGCCGATGAGATGAAGCAGGAGATGATTGCAATCGCAGCTCTGATGGCGGGAAAAGTGGTGGCTGCATCCATGAACACGCAAATCCAGAGTTCTCTGGTTGAGGAGACATTGAGGGAGATAGGTGACAGTACATGGCAAAGCTAGCAGCAAAGGTGTATGGAAATGCCCTGTTTGAGGAAGCTCTGCAGAGCGGAAAGCTCGATGTCCTGTTTGACGATGTGCAGCAGTTAAAAAAGGTGCTGATAGAGAATGCGGAGCTGCTGCAGCTTCTGGCTCATCCAAATATTGTCAAGGAGGAGAAGATTGCCGTGATTGAGCGGGTATTCTCCGGACAAATCTGTGAGGAACTAACAGGGCTTTTGACCATCGTTGTGGACAAGGGAAGGCAGAAAGAGCTGCTTTCCATCTTGGATTATTTTATAGGACAGGTGAAAGCATATAAGAAGATAGGTGTTGTGTATGTGAGCAGTGCAGTGTCGCTGACAGAGGAGCAGAAGGAAGCCATCTGCAAGAAACTGTTGGAGACCACTGAATTTCGCGAGCTGGAGTCACACTGGTTGGTGGACGAGACGCTGATTGGCGGTCTTGTCATTCGCATTGGAGACCGGGTGGTGGACAGCAGCGTCAAGAATAAGCTCGAAGAAATGAAGCGGAACTTGATGAAACTGCAGCTGGCATAGACAAAAAATAGAAGGAAAAATAGAAGGCATAGTAGTAGTCATAAACCAATCAGAAAGAACGATTAGAATGAAGATAGAAAGAAGGTGCAAACCTGAATGAATTTAAGACCAGAAGAAATCAGTTCGGTGATCAAAGAGCAGCTGGAACGCTATGCAGCCAAACTGGAGGTCTCTGATGTGGGTACGGTCATCCAAGTGGCAGACGGGATTGCTCGTATTCACGGTCTTGAGAAGGCAATGCAGGGAGAGCTTCTGGAGTTTCCGGGCGAGGTCTACGGCATGGTATTAAACCTTGAGGAAGATAACGTAGGTGCGGTTTTGCTCGGTGACAACAGAAATATCAGCGAAGGAGACACGGTAAAGACCACCGGACGAGTGGTGGAGGTTCCGGTAGGAGATGCTCTGACCGGACGAGTGGTGAATGCCTTGGGACAGCCGATTGACGGCAAGGGACCGATTGATACAGAGAAGTACCGCCGAATTGAGCGTGTGGCTCACGGCGTAATTGAAAGAAAATCCGTGGACACTCCCTTACAGACCGGTATCAAGGCGATTGATGCCATGATTCCGATTGGAAGAGGACAGCGTGAGCTGATTATCGGAGACCGTCAGACGGGAAAGACTGCCATTGCCATTGATACGATTATCAATCAAAAGGGGCAGGGAGTGCATTGTATTTATGTAGCAATTGGACAAAAAGCGTCCACAGTTGCCAACATTGTAAAGACCTTGGAGGACTTCGGAGCTATGGATTACACCACAGTGGTGGTATCCACGGCATCGGATTTGGCTCCTTTGCAATATATCGCTCCTTATTCTGGCTGTGCCATCGGGGAGGAGTGGATGGAAAACGGAGAGGATGTGCTGGTTGTCTATGACGATTTGAGCAAACATGCAGCCGCTTACCGTACCCTGTCCCTGCTCTTAAAGAGACCGCCGGGGCGTGAGGCTTATCCGGGTGATGTCTTTTATCTGCACTCTCGTTTGCTGGAGAGGGCGAGCCGTCTGTCCGACGAGCTGGGCGGAGGTTCTCTGACAGCACTCCCGATTATCGAGACACAGGCAGGCGATGTGTCTGCTTACATTCCGACCAACGTAATTTCCATCACAGACGGCCAGATTTATCTGGAGACAGAAATGTTTAATTCCGGCTTCCGTCCAGCTATCAACGCAGGACTTTCGGTTTCCCGAGTGGGTGGTTCGGCGCAGATTAAGGCCATCAAAAAGATTGCCGCTCCGATTCGTGTGGAGTTGGCACAGTATCGTGAGCTTGCTTCCTTTGCACAGTTTGGTTCTGAGCTGGATGCCAGCACCAAGGAGCAGTTGGCACAGGGCGAGAGAATCCGAGAAGTGCTCAAGCAGCCGCAGTATCAGCCGATGCCGGTAGAGTCTCAGGTTATCATCATCTATGCGGCAACCAAGAAGTATCTTTTGGACATTCCGACCGAGAAAATCTTGGATTTTGAGAAGGCTTTGTTTGCCTTTGTGGAGAGCAAATATCCGGAGATTTTGACCTCCATCCGTGAGAAAAAGGTGATGGAAGAGGAGATTGAGGAGAAATTAAAGAAGGCGATAACCGAGTGTAAAGCACAGTTTAAATAAGGCAGGTGAGAAGTTATGGCTTCGATGAGAGACATTAAGCGAAGAAGAGAGAGTATTCAGAGTACGGAGCAGATTACCAAGGCGATGAAGCTGGTATCGACCGTCAAACTGCAGAAATCCAGAACCAAAGCAGAGACGACAAAGCCTTATTTTAATATGATGTACGAGACCGTTCGTGCCATGCTGGAAAAGTCGGCCAATATGACTCATCCTTATCTGACAGCGGGAAACAGCGGAAAGAAGGCTGTGGTTTTGATTACCTCCAACCGAGGGCTGGCCGGAGGCTACAATTCCAACATGATACGTCTGATTGCCGCAAATGGTTTTACACCGGAGGATACCGTGATTTATGCGGTGGGACGCAAGGGAAAGGAAGGTCTTTTGAGGAAGGGCTTTGAAGTTCCCAAGGACTACTCAGAAGTCATCAATTCTCCCTTGTATCAGGATGCTGCCGAAATCACGCAGGACCTTTTGGACGCTTTTCAGAAGGGCGAGATTTGTGAGATTTATCTTGCATATACGTCATTTAAAAATACTGTGGTACACATTCCAAAGTTACTCTCCCTGCTTCCGGTGAAACTGGAGGAGAGGGAGCAAAGCGAGCAGAAGGCAGCTTTGACGGCTCCGATGAATTACGAGCCGAATGAGGAGAGTGCTCTGAATGCCATTATTCCCAAGTATATCAGCAGCATGGTGTACGGGGCATTGATGGAGGCTGCGGCCAGCGAGAACGGTGCCCGTATGAATGCGATGGACAATGCGACCAGCAATGCGGAGGACATGATAGCCGAGCTGAGTTTGCAATACAATCGGGCTCGTCAGGGTTCCATCACACAGGAGCTTACAGAAATCATTGCAGGTGCAAATGCAATTGAGTAAGAAGTGGGAATTGAGTGAAGAATCGAATCAGATAAGAAACAAAAAAGGAGAACAAGATGGCAGAAAAGAACATCGGCAAAATCACACAGATTATCAGTGCGGTTTTGGATATTAAATTCAGCCAAGGAAAGCTGCCGGAAATCAACGAGGCTGTGGCGGTTCCGCTTGCAGACGGAAGCACACTGACCGTGGAGGTTTCCCAGCATTTGGGTGATGATACCGTGCGCTGCATTGCGATGGGGCCGACAGATGGACTGGTGCGTGGCATGGAGGCCATGGCAACCGGTGCCCCCATCATGGTTCCAGTTGGGGAGAATACGCTGGGGCGTATTTTCAACGTGCTGGGAGAGGCGATTGATAACAAGGCGCAGCCGGAAGGGACAGAATATCTTCCGATTCACCGTAAGGCCCCGACCTTTGAGGAGCAGTCTACGGACACAGAGATTCTGGAAACGGGAATCAAAGTCGTAGACCTGCTTTGCCCTTACCAGAAAGGTGGAAAAATCGGTCTGTTCGGCGGTGCTGGAGTGGGAAAAACCGTTTTGATTCAGGAGTTGATCCGCAACATTGCGACGGAGCATGGCGGTTACTCCGTGTTCACGGGCGTGGGCGAGCGTACCCGTGAGGGAAACGATTTGTATTATGAGATGAAGGAGTCCGGCGTTATCAATAAGACAACGATGGTGTTCGGACAGATGAACGAGCCACCGGGGGCTCGTATGCGTGTGGGTCTTACGGGACTGACGATGGCAGAGTACTTCCGTGATAAGGGTGGCAAGGATGTGTTGTTGTTCATCGACAACATCTTCCGTTTCACACAGGCAGGTTCCGAGGTGTCCGCATTGCTCGGACGTATGCCTTCGGCTGTGGGATACCAGCCAACCTTGCAGACAGAGATGGGTGCGTTGCAGGAGCGTATCACGTCCACCAAGAACGGTTCCATCACCTCCGTGCAGGCGGTGTACGTTCCAGCGGATGACTTGACAGACCCAGCTCCGGCCAATACCTTTGCCCATTTGGATGCAACCACAGTATTGAGCCGTTCCATCGTGGAACTTGGTATTTATCCAGCGGTTGACCCCTTAGAGTCCACTTCCCGTATTCTGGACCCGAGAGTGGTGGGGGAAGAGCACTATAAGGTAGCTCGTGGTGTGCAGGAGATTCTTCAGCGTTACAAGGAGCTGCAGGATATCATTGCTATGTTGGGTATGGACGAGCTTTCTGAGGATGACAAGCTGGTGGTATCACGAGCAAGAAAGGTGCAGAGATTCCTGTCTCAGCCTTTCTTTGTGGCAGGACAGTTTACCGGACTGGAAGGCCGCTATGTGCCTCTTTCCGAGACCATTCAGGGCTTTAAGGAGATTTTGGAAGGAAAGCACGATGATATTCCGGAGAATTTATTCTTAAACGCAGGTAATATGGATGACGTTCTCGCCCGTGTGAAATAGGAGGGCAGAATATGGCGGATTTGTTTAAACTGAGAGTGATAGCCCCCGACCGAAATTTTTATGAGGGGGAGGTCATGATGGTGGAATTCACCGGAACGGAGGGAGCTATGGGAATTTACAAGAACCATGTTCCTCTGACGGTGATTTTAGCTCCGGGCATTCTCAGAATTCATGAGGTGAACGGAGTGAAGCGAGCTGCTCTTCATGCCGGTTTTGTGGAGATTCTTCCAGAACAGGTGACCATCCTTGCTGAGGTGGTGGAGTGGCCGCAGGAAATCGACCGAAAACGTGCCGAGGAAGCAAAGATTCGTGCCGAGAGAAGACTTTCTGGTCAGAGTCAGGAGACCGATACGGCAAGAGCTGAGTTGGCACTGCGGCGTTCTTTGACCCGTCTGGGAGTGACAAAGTAAAGCATACAGGGAAGCATAAAGGAAACGGAGAAGCAAGACGAGACGGCAGGCACAACAGAAACAAGCCAAGCTTGTAAGGGGAAAAGGAGAAAAACAAACATGAAAGACACAACATTGGTGATTATGGCAGCCGGCATTGGCAGTCGTTTTGGGGGCGGTATCAAACAGCTTGCACCGATTGGACCGAACGGAGAGATTATTATGGATTATTCCATCCACGATGCTTTAAAGGCTGGTTTTAATAAGATAGTCTTTATCATCCGCAAGGACTTGGAGAAGGACTTCAAGGAGATTATCGGAAGCCGCATTGAAAAGATTGCGAAGGTAGAATATGCCTTTCAGGAGAAGGAAAATCTTCCGGAGGGCTATCAGCTTCCAGAGCAGCGTGTGAAACCTTGGGGCACTGGTCAGGCCGTTTTGAGCGTCAAGGGGCTGGTGAAGGAGCCATTTTTGGTAATCAATGCGGATGACTACTATGGCAAGGAAGGTTTCCGTAAGATTCACGACTACATGGTAAATACCATGAAGGAGGACGGCGAGGTCTATGACATTTGCATGGGCGGTTTCATTCTGTCCAACACCTTAAGTGAGAATGGCGGTGTGACCCGTGGGGTGTGCCGTTTGAATGAGGATGGCACGCTCAAGGAAGTGACGGAGACCTATGAGATTCAGATGACAGCCGAGGGTTTGAAGGCAGTGGACGATGCAGGAAATCCCGTGGAAGTTCATGCAGATCAGCACGTTTCTATGAATATGTGGGGGCTTCCAGCAAAGTTCATCGATGAGCTTGAGGCAGGTTTCCCTGTATTTTTGGATGGCATCAAAGAGGGAGACATCAAGGCAGAGTATCTGCTTCCGCAGGTGATTGACAATCTGGTGAAGGAAAACAAGGCAAAGGTAGCCGTTTTGGAAACCAGAGACAAATGGTTTGGTGTGACCTATAAGGAAGACAAGGAGGCGGTGGTGGCAGCCATCCGCAATCTGGTGGACACTGGAGTGTACGAGAAAGATTTGTATTCCGATTTGTAAAAGGGTAAAAGGGTTATCCTGATAAAAGTTTGGGACTCGCATGGGACTGTTTTGGCAGTTCTGTGCGAGCTTTTTTTGTCTCAAACATTAAGATTTTGTTAATTTACTTGTACTTTTTTTCGGAAGCGGATACAATAAAACAGGAATACCCAAAAACCGTTGAAGAGAGTAAAAGGGAGAAAAGTATAAAAATGAGAGTGATATTACAGAGAACAGCGATTCTGCTGGCCGTTTTTTTGGCAGCAATCGCCGTTTATTTTATATGGTTTCAAAAGAAGGAGACACCAGAAACGCTGTACACCTCTCTGGAGGAGGCAGGTTTTCCAGTGCTTTCTGTTGATATGCTGGGAAGGGAGATGAATCATCTCCACGGATATCGTGTGCAGACGGAGGATGTCAGCACCCGCAGCAGTCTTACGATTCTTCCAGCGGACAGAAAACTGACCGTCTATGTGGGACAAAACCAGATGCAGCTGCAGGGAATATCCTATGAGATTCGCAGTCTGGACAGGGAGAGATTGATAGAGAGGACGGAGATTGCACAGGAGGAGTGGAAGTCTTTGGAGGATGGGAGAGTGTCAGTACAGCTGCCCATCCAAAATTTATTGACAGAGGAGAAGGAATATCGTCTCACGGTGATACTGAACACAGAGGAAAGTGGAAAACTCTACTACGATACCAGAATTCTGCTGACCGATGCACAGATGGCACAGGATATGGTGGAGTTGGCACTCCGTTTTTCCGATGCCACGCTGGATGCCTCTCGCTCCGGTGAGCTGAGTACCTATCTGGAGCCGAATCGTGCAGAGGACAACAGCTCTCTTGGCCGAGTCTCCATTCATTCCAGCCTTGCACAGGTGGCTTGGAGAAATCTCGGGATGCAAAGAACGAGTTCCATCTATCTGGAACTGGCAGAGCTGAACGGGAATCTGGCGACCATAAAGCTGCGTTATGTAGCGGAAGAGAGTGGAGAGAGTGGCGAAGAGACCGATAGCAAAGAGAGTTATGAGGTAATAGAGGATTTTACCCTTCGCTGGAGTTCGCAGAGAATCTATATGATGGATTATAACCGCTCCGTAAATCAGATTTTTTCCGGTGCGGAGGACTTGTTTTCGGGCAAGAGGGTGCAGTTGGGGGTGACGGACGGAAGCAGCCTTCAGGTGATGAGCAGTGCTTCCAAGACTTGCACTGCCTTTTTGGCCAACCGAGAGCTGTGGGCCTATGACAGCAGGGACAACGAGGTGTTTAAGATTTTTACCTTCCGTGATAATGGCAGCGATGAGCTGCATCATGGCTTTGAGCAGCACAAAATCAAGATTTTGCGGGTCAGTGACGAAGCGGTGATTGATTTCTTGGTGTACGGCTATATGAATCGAGGGGAGCATGAGGGACAGTGTGGCATCACCTATTACCAGTATGACAGCAAGAGCCGCATCTTGAAGGAACGATTTTTTGCGGAGTCCTCACAGGGATATGAGCTTTTGCGTGAGGATGTGGATAGCTTAACTTACTTAAACAGCAAAGATGTGCTGTATTTGTTTTATCAGCAGGCAGTATATGGCATTGACCTGACCAGCGGGGAGTATTTGGTGATTGCAGAGGGACTCAGCGATGACAGCTATTGCATCAGCAGAGATAGAACCATCTTGGCATGGCAGGAGAGCACAGACCTGCTTTCTTCCCATATCATTCATGTGATGAATTTGGAGACAGGAGAAAAGAGGGAGATTCAAAAAGGAAGCGACATTCTTCTGAGAACGCTGGGCTTTGTGGACAACGATATTGTGTATGGCATGGCAAGGGAGGAAGACAGCAGCACACTGTACGGCAAACTGGCGGAAATCCCGATGTATGCCTTGGAAGTGGCGGATGAGACCACGGAAGTGGCAGCACATTACGAGAAAGAGGGACTGTATTTGACGGACATTCAGGTGGAGGGCAGTCGAATCCATATGTTGCGTTCCACGAAGAATGCCGATGGAAGCTATGCAAAAAAGGACGAAGACACTCTTATCAATAACGAGGAAGTGGCAGCGGAAGAGAGCCAAGGCATTGGCTGGTACAACTCGGAGGAGATGGGAAGACTTTACTATGTGTCTCTTCCCACAGAGATTGCAGAAGGCAAGTCCCTGCGGTATCAGGCTCCCAGACGGGTGGAGAAGGAGCACAACAGCGATTTGGTCTTGAAGAGCAACGGCAAAGAGAGCGTGAAGTCCTTTTATGCCTATTCTGGAGGTCGTTTGTTGGGGAAATATACCAAGTTTTCGGATGCGGTGCAGACCGCTTATGAGCATATGGGACTGGTCACGGATGAGAGACAGACTGTGCTCTGGCTTCGGGGAAACCGCAGCAGTGCGAGAAATCTCCGCTCACCAAGGGAACTTTGGCTGGAATTCGCCTCCTATGTGGAAGATTTTGAGGGAAGTGTTGGCTATGAAGATGGTTGGCTGTTGCTGGATGGCAGGGACTGTACGTTGGAGCAGATGCTGTTTTATGTAGACAAAGGCTACCCTGTGCCAGTAGGAATCGGAGGGGGAAAGTACAGTCTGCTTGTCGGCTATGACAGCAGCAGTGTGCAGATTTATGAGCCAGACAGTGAGCAGACAAACCGCCTGTCAATGGAGGCGGCAGAGGCCTATTTTGAGAGCTGTGGGAACAATTATATCGCCCCGTTCTTTACAAATTCATGAACTGTGCTATAATCATAGGGAAGAAGAGGGGAAAAAATAGTAAAATAGGAAAAGAAGAAATGGAAGAATGAAACATAAAAGATCGAAAAATGGAA
>JAUNGR010000093.1 GCA_030524485.1 bacterium
GTCTCCACCGGCAGCACCTCATCGGTCTGTGTATTTTCCTCCGGTGCCACACTCTCTTCTCCCCCTGTAGGGCTTGCCGGTCCTCCCGGTGTGAGTGCAGCTCCTGTATTTTGTTCGCTTTCCTGATTGGAAGGAATGACAATCACGGTAGACTCCCCATTGCTGCTCTCACCGGTCTGCGACTCCAAAAGAGCGGCCGGTCCCGTTGCCTGTGCTGCAGCCGCTGCAAATGGGTTGAGAACGGATGCGGTAAGCACCCCTCCCAATAACATCGCTGCCTCTCTCCTTCTTATCTGTTTCTTCATAGCTAAGCTACCTCCTTGCTCCCCTCCCGCCACTGCGGTTTTTTCCCTTTCTCGTTCTTTGTTACTCCATTCTCATAGGTTTTTCCCACCTAGTTCAAATATCCCAAGTGTCTCAAACTTGTCTCCCCATGTAATAAAAGCCTCTGGACTCCTCCAGATATACCTCAACCAACTTTCCAATCAGAGAAGCCTCCCCTGGAAAATGCACCACGGTATTGTTGCTTAAGCGGCCGGTCACATAGCCCTCTTTTTGGGTGTCGATTTCCTCCACCAGAACCGTCTGGACGGTCTTTTCCTCTCGGCCGGAGACCTCCGCTGCAATGTTTTGCACCTCTTCCAAAAGACGGTCGAAGCGAGCCTTTACCACCTCGTCCGGGACTTGATTTTCCATCTTTGCCGCGGGTGTTCCGCTTCTCTTTGAGTAGATGAAGGTGAAGGCACTGTCAAAACGTACCTTTCTCACCACATCCATCGTCTCCTCAAAATCTGCCTCCGTCTCCCCTGGAAAACCAACAATGATATCGGTGGTCAGAGAAATGTTTGGCATCTTGGCACGGATTCTGTCCACCAGAGCCAGATACTGCTCCTTAGTATAACAGCGGTTCATCTTCTTTAAAATCTCGCTGCTTCCAGACTGCATCGGAAGATGCAAATGTGTGCAAATCTTTTTGGACTCTGCCATCACCTCAATCAACTCATCGGACAAATCCTTCGGATGTGAAGTCATAAAACGGATGCGGGCGATTCCTTCCACCCTCTCCACCCGACGCAGCAGCTCTGCAAAGGAGATAGGCGTTTGCAGGTTCTTTCCATAGGAATTGACATTCTGCCCCAAGAGCATAATCTCCACCACGCCATCCTTTGCCAGTCTCTCTACCTCCGCCACAATGTCCTCCGGCTCCCTGCTTCTCTCCCTTCCCCTCACATAGGGAACAATGCAGTAGCTGCAGAAATTGTTGCAGCCAAACATAATATTGACTCCTGATTTGAAGGCATACTTACGCTTTGCTGGCAGCTCCTCCACAATTTTTTGGCTGTCCTCCCAAACATCCAAAACCATCCGTTGTTCGGTCAGGGTTTGAAATAAGAGTTCCGCCAACTCATAAATATTATGAGTGCCAAAAATCAAATTGACAAAACGATAGCTCTTTTTGATTTTTGCCACCACCTCTTTTTCCTGCATCATACAGCCACATAGAGCTATCAGCAAGTTGGGATTCTTCTTTTTTAGGCTATGTAAGTATCCCAACCTTCCATACACACGCTGATTGGCATTCTCTCTCACGGTACAGGTGTTGTAGAGGACAAAATCGGCCTCCTCCTCCCGCTCGGCCTCCCGATAGCCCACCTGCTCCAAAATCGCTGTCAACTTCTCAGAATCCCTAAAATTCATTTGACATCCGAAGGTAGTGATACAAAAGGTTCCATACACTTCATTGGCAAGCATATCTTGCAGCTGCTCTTTTCCATATATTAATTCTGCTTCCCCACTTCTTACCCTTTCCTCAAAGCGTTCCTTCAATACTTGACGAGCCTGTTGTATAAAATAATATTGTCGTTCTGGCTCTGTCGTCGGAGCATGGTTAAAAATTTCATCAAAAGACTTTTGGTTCATATGTTGTTCAATCCTTTTTGTCGTTTTTTATCCAAACAACCCCCAACAAGGCATACTCTGTTGGGGGTGGAACTTTTTGCTTATACTAACATAGTTTTTCACTCACGTCAAATGATTTTTGTGCTGCTTCCTCTCTCTCACTCTTTTTAAAAAGGATTCAAATCAGTCACTATGACTGTCTTTTCTGGCATTTTTAGGTTCTAACGCATCTAAAACCTCTTCCTTCCCTCCCATATGATGGATTTCTCGAATCAACTGGAGACGTTCACGAGAAAGCTTCAAAAATTCAATGTGTGCGAAAACTCCAATGTTCTCAATGCGCTTCCAATCCAACTCCGTTGCCGTCTCGTCACCGATTCTATCAAGGATGGCAAATTCTGCTGTTCCGTCATCGAGGCCCAGCTTCACCCCCATCTCTCTATATTCTTTGTCGATTTTTTCTAACTTCTTCTTTTTTAGGCTCAAAATAGTTTCCATACAGCATTTTTCTCCTCACTTAGTCCTATCTCTTCCCTTCACCTCTGTCTGCTTTCCTTCCTGTAGTACGGGGCCACCAAAAAGGCTGCTCCAAACATCCACTCATCCTCTATGCTGCGGCAGTTCCTATCTTTGGGATTGCTCAGATACAAATGCACCATCATAGGAAGTCCTTCATGGGAAGTCTCGCTTGAATGTTTCACTTTGTACACGGCACATTTTTTGATGTATGTCACATTTTTTATTTTTCTTATTATGAAATTTTCTCTTGTTTTTTTCTTTTTCCTGTGTTATAGTAATGCCATCAAACACAGATATCTGTCTCATCTAGCTGGTCTTAATGACCTCTCTGTTTCTTCTCATTTCCCTGCCCAAAGGGCTTGGGAACTACCACACACAAAGGAGTTTTTTATCTATGCTACAAGCTCTCAAAACCGAACCGAGGCTAGAACACTTTCCAGATGTTCTTTATGACCTCAAGCAATTCTTTCTTCCTCAAAAACACAGCTATCTTGGGCTTCCTGACCTTCTCGCCTCCTACGACGCTGCTTCCATACGCCCAGAAATTTTTCGGGCTGCCGACACCGAGGAAGTGAAAAAACAATTGAAACAGCTCTCTGCTCTTTGCCACCTGCACCCTGACACTCCCCTCCTTTTTTTGATTCTTCACTTTGGTCAAGATGCGTGGCAGGAACAGCCCTCAGACTCAGCTTCATCCTATGTTCGCTACCGATTCACGGTCTTTCCGCAGTCCACTCCCATCGCTCAGATTTTGGTGGTGAATGTTTCCTTCCTCTCTTCTGCCTTTCGCAGTCGTTTTGTCTCAGACTTTCGCATCGTTGCGGACTACTTCTCTGCTCTCAAGAATCGCCGCTTCGCCAGAATTCGTTTTCATCCTCAACCCATCCGCCATCTGCAGGCCCTCTTAAGTCTTCTTGGCGACTACTCTGAGGATGCCCGCTTTCAATCTGCTCAGAGCTATTTTGATAACCTAGCTCAGCCCATGGAAGGAGGTGTCAGCATGTGCAAGATTATGGATTATGCAGAGGCACAGGGAGTAAATCGTGGTTTTACCCTAGGTTTGGAACAGGGCATTTACTGGGAACTCTACCGCCTCACCCAAAAAGAGCTTTTGAGCTTGGAGGAGGCAGCCTCCGAACGCCGCATGAGCAGCGAAGAACTCATCTACAAATGGAAGTCGCTGGGGATTCTATAAGCTCCCTGTTAACAAGGATGCACTAGCAAATGACGCAACTCTTCTTCGGAGTACAAATCTTCCAAGGCATACTGCACTCGACCAGAATACCCTTGCACGGTGTGAGCCGCTGCCAACGAATTTAAAATAGCTTCTTCTGTGGCTTCTGCGGCCGCCACAAAGGCAGCCTCTAGTTTTGTCTCCTTCAGGATGGTGAGAGTCTGCGTTCCTCCTGTTTTCTCGCTTTCCAAACGGTTTGCTGTGCTAAATCCCAGCATAATATCCCCGCTTCCATGACCCATGAAAGAGCCACATCGGGAGAGTCCCACCCCGCAGCGTCTAATCACTCTCTTTAGCTGCCGGTCTGACAAAGGCAAATCGGTGGCCAATACCATCATGATAGAACCCTCATCCAGTTTTTTCTCCTCAATGCGTTTTGCTAGCTGCTCCCCGATATTTTTTCCGCAAATTGTCAAATTTCGGGTACTTCCAAAATTACTCTGCACCAACACGCCCACGGTGTAGGTCTTTTCATCCACCATAAGCTCTCTGGAAGCGGAGCCAATACCCCCCTTCAGTCCAAAACAAATGGTACCCTTTCCGGCTCCCACATCGCCTTCTTCAAAGTCCTCGCAAGCCGCTGCAATGGCCTCTCTCACATCCCTCTCTGTGACAGCTCTTTTGGCAATGTCATTGAGACTGGCATCGTTGCACTCTCCCACCACTGGATTGACCGAGCGAAGAGGAACTCCCTCCCTCTCACACCTCTCTAACAGATACGAAACGAGAGCGTCATGTACCTTTCCGACATTCAAGGTATTCGTCAAGGCAATCGGAGTCTCCAAGCTCCCCAATTCCTCAATTTGGGGGATTCCCTGTGTCTTTCCGAAGCCATTATGAATGAAGGCGGCAGCAACCAATTTGCGGACAAACATATTGTCCTCGCAGGGAAGAATCACCGTCACGCCGGTTCTTGCTCCTCCCTCTTCCACTGTCTTATGTCCCACCTTCACTCCAGCTACATCGCTGATTTTATTTCTAGGTCCCGTCTTCATATGACCGATGTTCACGCCATAATCCCGAATGCGTTTTCTTCTCTTGACCTCTTCCATATTATCTTTTCTCCTTCCTCTCATTCTGTCATCGTACCCTACTTCTGTTTTTGGATACGCAGATTCACATGTTCCTTTAAGAGGGCATAGCAGACCGAACAAAGAGGAATGAACACCAACATTCCCAGCACTCCCAACAGGCTGCCGCCCAAGGTCACCGCCACCAGCACCCAGATGGAAGGAAGATTGACGGAGCCTCCCACCACATGGGGATAAATCAAATTGCCCTCTAACTGCTGCAGCACCAAAAAGATAATCGTAAACCAAAGGGCATCCATCGGATTTACCATCAGCATCAAAAAGATGCCCACTGCACAACCCAAAAAAGCTCCAAAGACCGGAATCAGGGCTGTGAAGGCTATCAGCACACCAATCAAGAGGGCATAAGGCAGACGAAATAGACTGAGCACCACAAAGAACATCGTTCCCAAAATCACAGCCTCCACGCACTGCCCTGTCAAAAAGTGAGAAAAGGTTTCCTCCGTCAGTGCTGCTATCTGTAAAATTCTATCCTTCTTTTTAGGAAGGTAAGCCTGAATCAGTTTTTTTAGCTGTCTTCCCAACGTTTCCTTCTGAATCAGAATGTAAATGGCAAAAATAAAGGCGATGCCGAAGGTGGTGAAGGCGGAAATGATGGAGCGAGCCGCCGTCACCGTGGAATTGAGCATAGTACCAGCTCCCAGCTTCAAAAAGCTAAAGGCACTATCAAAAATCTTGTTCCAATCAAACTCCAACGCTGCAATCTCCTCGGATAAATTCGGATACACCGCAAAAATTTCCTCCGCCCATGCCTGAATCTGTGCAAAAAATGCTGGAATTCTCATGCTAATTGCGGAGAAGGTGGAAACCACCTCTGGCACAACCACAAAAATGACTCTGGTCAAAATCGCTGCCACAAAGCACATCGCCGCACAAAGGCTGAGGGGCCGCTTCCCTTTCTGGAATTTTTCTTTGTTGGGAAGGAGGCTCTCAAAAAATCGCATGGGCACATTTAAGATAAAAGCAATTCCTGCTCCAATCAAGAAGGGGGAAATCATTCCCAAAAGGCTTTTCAACCAGCCCAAAATTACCTGATAGTGAAACACTGCCGCTAAGAGCAACACCGTAAACACAATCAACTCTTTACTTTTTCTTCCATTTTGTTGATTTTGATTCATTTTTCTCTCCTCAAACTTATTTTTCTGACACAGGTCTCCCTCACTGCTGCTTGTCCGCGGCTCTCGGGATGCATGTGTTTTTCAGTATACCATGTCTTTGGCTAAGAAAAAATAAAATTCTTATGAAAAATAGTAAATTCTGTCAAGCTATTTTGCATATGATGGAGTGTAATCAAGTTTTGGAGGAACTAACATGAGTGATTTGGCAGCGACAAACTGCGGATGTGGATGTGACAATGGAGGCAGTGTTTGTGGATTTGGCAGTGGCTCCGGCTGCAATCTTATCTTCCTGATTCTGATTTTATGCTGCTGCGGCGGCAACGGATGGGGAGGCTGCGGCTGTGGTTGCGGCGAACATAATTGCGGCTCCGGCTGCGACAGCATCATTTGGATTTTACTCCTGTTATGCTGCTGCGGTGGAAACAATGGCTTCTGCTAATATCCTAGCCGAACCGAATCCGCAGGCTCGCAAGAAGCATGCACATACACGTCTAAGCCATCCCTTCTACCTTTTCTAACCGACGAGTTCTAACACAGAAAGGGGCTATGTTGCAAGCAAACGGCAACATAGCCCCTTTCTCCTTCCTCATAAACGATACATCCGTCCTCTTTGCCTTTTAAGCTAACGTAATCCGAAAAACCACTGGCTTATCGCTCTTTACCCCTGTCACTTTCACATGCAGAGCTTCCTCGTCTCTTCTCCACTTTGGAGTCTGCTCAAAGCCTAGGAGCGAAATTTCTTTGATAATTCCATGGAAATTTGGCTTCTCCTGTGGGTCCTGCTCGCCCAGAGCGGGGAAGTGGTACTCTCCATTCTCGCTGCACTTTAAGGCAATCGCATAGAGATTCTCCCCATTTACGGTGTAGCGCACATCCTCTGAAGTGAAATTCTTCTGAATGCTGTCTGAGAACTGTCCCTCCACAATCTGGGTCGGACCCTCACCGTAGATTCTCCAGATGCGGGAATTATAGATGGCTTCCCCATTGACTTTGAGCCAAGCTCCTATCTCCCGAAGAATGTTAGCATCTTCCTGTGGAATGCTTCCATCTGCCTTCGGCCCTATGTTGAGAAGCAGGTTTCCATTCTTGCTGACAATGTCCACCAAGTCACAGAGAAGGTCACTTGCCTTGCGATAGCGGTTGTTCTCGGTGTAGCACCAGCTATTAAGAGCCACCGAAGTATCTGTCTGCCACACAAAGGGCTTCATCTCGGCAAACTGTCCTCTCTCCATATCCACCACGGCACTGCCAAACATAAAGGCATCGTTCTTGTAATCGATAACCACTCCCTCGCCCCACTTAGCGGCTTGATTGTAGTAGTAGGCCGCCACTTTCTTTAAGTAAGGCTTGGCACTGCTGTGCTGAATCCACCAGTCAAAGTACAGCACCCTCGGCTGATAACGGTCAATCAACTCGCAGGTTCTTACCAACCAATCGTCCAAAAATTCCTTGCTCGGTGTCGGCTCACTGAACAGATCGTAATGCTCCTTCTCTTCCATCGCCGGCCAATAAAAATCTCCCTTTTTCAGAGGTTCCTTAATGTCGCTGTCAAACTCCTTACCATGACTCATAAAAAACCAGTGCTCGATACGGTGGGAGGAAGCTCCCATGTGCATCCCCAATTTTTGGCAGGCACTGGAAAGCTCCCCCAACGTATCCCTCTTAGGTCCCATCTCGTAGGCATTCCAGTGAGATACCTCGCTGCGGTACATCTGAAAACCGTCATGATGCTCTGCTACTGGCACCACATACTGTGCTCCCGCCTCCTGAAAAAGTTCCGCCCATTCCTGAGGGTTAAATTTTTCCGCACGAAACATCGGGATGAAATCCTTGTAACCAAATTCTTTCTGTGGACCGTAGGTCTCTACATGATGTTCAAAGGCCTTGCTTCCCTGAATATACATGTTTCTGGAATACCACTCGTTTCCAAAGGCCGGAACCGAATACACGCCCCAATGAATAAAAATGCCAAATTTTGCCTTTTTGTACCACTTTGGTACTTCGTACTCCATCAAAGACTCCCAAGTGTCCGTGAAAGGTCCTTCTGCTATCCCCTCATCAATGTGTTTTAAATAGGCTTCTGTATCCAACATACCTTTCTCCTCCTGATTGGCTTTTGTCTGTGTCGCTTTTCCCAACACCTTACCTTTTTTCGGAAAATCGCAGTTATTTTACCCCCGCTTTTCTTTCTTGTCAAGAACTTTTTGCTTCGCTTTTTACCTCCTTTCCCGTCTGAATCCAAAGTTCTCTGCAAGCCTCGTCTCTCCCTGTTTTTCTCCCCTCCATTCTTCTTTTGATACACTCTTCATCTATCTCATAAACGGCATTGCCGTCCACTACCAAATGGTGTCCCATATATAAAAATCTCCAAGCCGAAAACACGTCGGCTGCCTTTTTCTTTTTACTTTATACTATGATGCCACAGTAGCATTAGTGAACAAGGGGGGACATACGGTCAGGACAGGGTGAATTTTGCGTCCTGCTGTGTTGCTTTTCGCTCTGCGTACGTCCAGCAAAAGGTCATAAAATCCTTTTCTCATCTTATGAGTAAGACGAGAAAGGCATAAAGGAATTGCCTGCTGCATAGATTAAAATGCCACAGAGCAATGAATTTTTAAGGAGGTACTGCCATATGAGCCAAGCCGATGATGCTTTGACAAATTTGGATGCTTTGACCGCTACGAAGCATCTCAAAATGATGAAAGCCGCCCTCCCCTACATGGGGGCTGCCCAACAGAGAGCTTTCTGCGTCCTGATAAAAGCACAGGAGTTAACGAACACCTTACAACTTGCAAGGGAAAGAGAGGAGAACCAAGTGGGCATCTGTTCCTTGGAAACCCAAGCCAGCAGCACGCTGGATATGCTGACTGCCATCAAGCCCTACGGCACACAGTATGAGCAGGATTTTATTGATGTCATTATGAATTTCATGCAAGGCTTTCATCTGTACAACCGCTATCAGGAGAGTGTCCAAGCGGAAGCTGTCTCCTCCTCTCCCCAAGGAGCTTCCTCTTACATAGATGCCCTCAAAAAACTGCTGCCCAAAGAACAGATGGGAAAACTAGAGACTTTTGAGCTGCTGCTTACCTTGATCCAGCAGCTCGCCATATAGAAAATAAGGAGGAACCTATGCCAAACGATTGGAAACAAGACCCTCGCCTCTTACGTCTTTCCAAAGAAAAACTGGCTTATCTAGAAAGTTTTTCAGAGAAAGTAAAACACAGTCCCAAGTCTGAGCTGCTGCCTCTGCTTTTACAGGTCTCTCGCCAAAATCCACAAATGAACTTCAGCGACGAGGAGACGGAACTTCTCACCGATATCCTGACTGCCCATTTTTCCCCAAAAGAAAAACAACAGTTGACACTGCTGCGCCAACTGTCCTGCAAACTGTCCCAAAAAGGACTCTCCTAGACAAAGAAACGGGGAACCAAGGATGCTTCCTCCGTTCTCCGTTTCCTCTCAACTATCTTTTTACCTATACATTGCGAATTTTCAGCAAGTTTTCTGCACGAGCCACTTCCTCTGCAGTCGGCGTTCTCACACCCTTTAAGGGATATTCTATCCCTAATTTCTCCCATTTGAAGAGTCCTAGCGTGTGATAAGGCAGCACCTCCAGTCTGCGAAGCGTCTTTAAGCCCTCTGCAAAATGGCGCAGTGCAAGCAGATCCTCCTCTTGGTCGGTCCATCCCGGAACCAATACATGGCGAATCCACACATCCTTGCCGTGCTCGGACAACCACTCTGCCATCTGCAAGATGTTTTGATTTCCACAGCCCGTCAATTTCCTATGCCCTTCCTCATCCATCTCCTTCAAGTCCAGTATCACCAAATCGGTCACTTCCATCAATGTTTGGAACTGCCCCCAAAATGGTTGCTCCATCGTAAACGGATTGCCTGCGGTATCGAGGGCGGTGTGAATGCCTTTCTGCTTTGCTAAGGTAAAGAGTTCTGTGACAAAGAGGGGCTGCAGCAGCGGTTCTCCGCCGCTCACCGTGATGCCTCCGTTGTTTTTCCAATAGTTGCGGTAGCGGTAGAGCCGCTCAAACAACTTTTGAGCCGTCCACAACTCCCCTGCATCTATCTTCCAAGTCTCCGGATTGTGGCAGTAGCGACAACGCATCCGACAGCCCTGCAGGAAGACCACACTCCTCACCCCCGGGCCGTCCACCAGCCCAAAGGTTTCAAGGGAGTGTACCCTTCCCACTGCCTCTCCCAGTTTTTTCTGCGGCTCCTCTTGTGCCTCTTTTTGCTCTGTCAGACACATGGCTGTAGCTTATAAGGAAGCGTGGCAGGTTCTGGAAATTACGTCCATCTGCTGCTCACGGGTCAAATCGATGAATTTTACAGCGTAACCGGAGACGCGGATGGTGAAGTTTGCATACTCCTCCTTCTCCGGATGTTCCATGGCATCCACCAGCTTCTCTGTGCCAAACACATTGACATTCAGATGATGTGCTCCTTGGTCAAAATAACCATCCATTACCTGAACCAGATTGTTG
>JAUNGR010000094.1 GCA_030524485.1 bacterium
GAGCAGTGGAGAGAAAAACATAGAAGAGGAGTGAGGATACATGGCAATACATTTATTTGCAGCGATTGAGGTAGGCTCTTTTGAGGTGGAAATGGGCATCTATGAGATTTCCTCTCGATTCGGCATCCGTTCCATTGACCACCTGCGCTGTGAGGTGGCATTGGGCAGAGAGACCTTTTCTGACGGAAAAATCAGTTATGGCATGGTGGAGGAGCTGTGTGTGATTCTGGGGGACTTTGCCAAGACTATGAAGACGTATCGGGTGGAAGCCTACCGTGCCTATGCAGCCAGCGCCATCCGAGAGGCGAAGAACCGTCCCATTATTCTGGACCAGATTCGGGTGCGTACAGGACTTAAGGTGGAGGCCATCAGCAATTCGGAGCAGCGTTTCTTACTGTACAAGGCTTTGGCGACCAAGGGGGATATGTTCCATGAGGTGATGAAGGAAGGTACAGCCATCGCTAGCTTGGGCTTTGGCAGCACGCAGATTTCCCTGTTTGATAAGGATATGTTGGTGAACACGCAGAATCTGGGACTGGGAGCTCTGCGAATGCGGGAGTTGCTCTCTAACATTCAGGCGGTGGATGCGGTATATGAGAATATCATGGAGGAATTGGCAGACGATGAGCTGCATACCTTCAAAAAGATGTATTTGAAGGATAGAGAGGTCAGAAATCTGGTTTTGGTTGGAGACAGCCTTCTGTTTTGGTCAAGAGAAATCTATAAGCAATGGAAGAAAAATAGCGTCAGTGCCGAGGAGTTTCGTGACATCTGCGGGCGTATTATGGGAATGAAACAGGACGAGTTGGAGGACACCTTCAATTTGACGACAGAGTACGCTTCGGTCATCAAGCCCTGTGCCGTGATTGCCAAGAGAATCATGGAGAGCATGGGGGTGCAGACGGTCTGGGTGCCTGGTGCTCTTTTGATTGACGGAATTGCCGCCGAATACGGGGAGGAAATTCAGGAATTCAAATCTCGCCATGACTTTGACGAGGACATTTTGGCCTCTTCCCGCAACATAGCCAAGAGATACCGCTGCCATGGTTCCCACACCCAGACCATAGAGAGCTATGTGCTGCGTATGTTTGATGCCATGAAAAAGTATCACGGGTTGGGAAAGCGTGACCGCCTGCTCTTACAGATTGCGGCGATACTCCATGCCTGCGGAAAATTTATCAGCATGAAGGCTCCGAGCGAGTGTGCTTATGATATTATCATGTTTACGGAAATCATCGGTCTGTCTCATTTGGAGAGGGAAATCATTGCCAATGTGGTGAGATACAACCTAGAAGAATTTCACTACAGTCAGGTGCAGACCGCCGAGAGCAGTCTGGACGATGGCGATGTGATTACCATTGCTAAACTCACGGCCATTCTGCGGCTTGCCGATGCGATGGAACGCAGCCACAAACAGAAATGTGCGGATTGCAAGATGAGAATGCAGGAGGACAAACTGGTCATCACAACGGAATATGCGGGGGATATGTCTCTGGAAATGTATGCATTTGAGAAAAAGGCAGACTTTTTTGAGGAAATTTTCGGGATTCGTCCTGTTTTGAAACAAAAAAGGAGGGGATAGAGATGGATGGAAAATATGTAAATCGAGAATTGAGCTGGCTGGAATTTAACTACCGTGTGTTGAGCGAGGCGAAGGACAAAAACCTGCCTCTGTTTGAACGTTTGAAATTTTTGAGCATTACGGCTTCCAATTTGGATGAGTTTTTCATGGTGCGTGTGGCTTCCTTAAAAGATATGGTACATGCCAAATATACCAAAAAGGACATTGCCGGTATGACGGCACAAGAGCAGCTGGTCGAAATCGGAAAGAAGACCCATAAGCTTGTGGAAGACCAATATCAGGTCTACAATCGCTCGCTGTTAGCGGCCCTAAAAGCAGAGGGCTTAACCGTGATTAACAGCCATGAAGACTTATCCAAGAAAGAAAAACAATTCTTGGATGCCTATTTTATGGAGGAAGTTTATCCAGTGCTGACTCCGATGGCAGTGGATTCTTCCCGTCCCTTCCCTCTGGTACGCAACAAATCCTTAAATATTGCCGCTTTGGTGCACAAAAAAGAGGGGGAGGAAGATTTGGAATTTGCGATGGTGCAGGTTCCGAGTGTGCTTCCTAGAATTGTGGAAATTCCGACGGAGGGGCAGATGCGAAAGGTGATTCTTCTGGAAGAAATCATTGAGCACAACATGGATAAACTCTTTTTGAATTATGAGATTATTTGTGCCCATCCGTTCCGAATTATGAGAAATGCTGACTTTGACATCGATGAGGAAGAGGCAGCGGATCTGCTCAAAGAGATTCAAAAGCAGTTAAAGAAGAGGCAGTGGGGAGAGGCCATCCGTCTGGAAGTGGAGGACAAGATGGATAAGAGGCTGCTCAAAATATTGAAGCGGGAGTTAAAGCTGGAGACGGAGGATATTTTCTTCATCCATGGTCCCTTGGATTTGACCTTTTTGATGAAGATGTACGGGCTTGCGGGCTTTGATAAGCTAAAAGCCGCAAAGTATACGCCGCAGCCGATACCGGCTCTGATGAACGACGATGATATTTTTACCAACATCCGAAAGGGAGATATTTTGCTGCACCATCCTTATCAGACCTTTGATCCTGTGGTGGAATTTGTCAGACGGGCAGCAAAGGATCCCAATGTGCTGGCCATCAAGCAAACGCTGTATCGAGTCAGCGGCAACTCTCCAATCATTGCGGCTCTGGCAGAGGCAGCGGACAACGGCAAGCAGGTCTCGGTGTTGGTGGAGTTAAAGGCTCGTTTTGACGAGGAGAACAACATCATCTGGGCAAAGATGTTGGAGAAGGCAGGCTGCCATGTAATTTATGGTTTGGTAGGTCTGAAAACACATAGTAAGATTACACTGGTGGTGCGCAGGGAGGAGGACGGCATTCGCCGCTATGTCCATCTGGGAACTGGAAACTACAACGATTCCACCGCAAAATTGTACACAGACTGCGGTCTTTTGACCTGTCATCCGCAGATTGGGGAGGACGCAACGGCTGTGTTTAACATGCTTTCCGGCTATTCTGAGCCTCTGGGGTGGAATAAGTTATCCGTGGCACCTCTTTGGCTGAGAAAGAAGTTCATCCGCCTGATTGAGAGAGAAAGCAAGCACGCAAAAGAAGGCAAAGAGGCTCATATGATAGCCAAGATGAACTCACTGTGTGACAAAGAGGTGATTGATGCCCTCTATGCGGCGAGTGCAGCGGGAGTGAAGATAGAGCTCATCATTCGAGGCATCTGCTGTCTGCGTGCCGGAGTGGAGGGATTGAGCGAGAACATACAAGTGCGATCCATCGTTGGAAATTTCTTGGAACATGCCCGTATTTTCTGGTTTGAGAATGCCGGTATGGAGGAGATTTACATGGGCAGTGCGGACTGGATGCCGAGAAATCTGGACAAGAGAGTGGAAATTTTGTTCCCTGTGGAGAATCCGCAGCTGAAAGAGGAAGTCAAGCACATTTTGGAGGTGCAACTAGCGGACAATCGTAAGGCTCATGTGCTGCTTCCGGATGGCAGCTATGCCAAGGTCAACCGCAGGGGCAAGGAAGCCATCTGTGCACAGGATACCTTCTGTCGGGAGGCGGTGGAGCAGGTGAAGAGGCTTACCGAACAGGAAGGCAACATGAGAGTGTTTGTTCCGGCCGAGAGTGAGGTGTAAGCAGCCGCCATCTTGTGCGTTTGATACAGAGATTTGTAAGAGAAAGTTAATGTAAAAATACCTTTTTTGTGATAAGATGAGGATACCGAGGTCGAAAACTCGTTACAATACCAAACAGTAAGTTATTTTTGCAGAAAAATCTGCGAATGGGAGGCATTTGGGAATGGAGAGAGAACTTTGGCAGGAAATAAATCACAGGGGAGGTATTTTTTATGTCTCAGGTTGGAATATTGGTCGTGGATGACGAGAAAGAAATTGCAGATTTGGTTGAAATTTATCTGGTGAGTGATGGATATAAAGTATATAAAGCAGAAGATGCCAAGACCGGTTTGGAGATTTTGGAGAAAGAGGAGATTCATCTGGTGCTGTTGGATATTATGATGCCCGGAATGGATGGCTTGGAGATGTGCCGTAAGATTCGGGAGACCAACAACATTCCGATTATCATGTTGAGTGCCCGTTCCACGGATTTGGATAAGATTTTGGGCTTGGGAACGGGAGCGGATGACTATGTGGTGAAGCCCTTTAACCCTCTGGAGCTGACGGCAAGAGTCAAGTCCCAGTTGCGCCGCTACACCCAGCTCAATCCGAACAATGCCAAGGCAGAGCAGGAGAAGAATGAGATTTCGATTCGGGGTTTGGTGATCAACAAGGACAATCACAAGGTTGTGGTATACGGGGAGGAGATTAAACTGACACCGATTGAGTTTGATATTCTCTATCTGTTGGCTTCCAACCCTGGAAAGGTATTCAGCACAGACGAGATTTTTGAGAAGGTGTGGAATGAGAAAGTTTATGAGGCAAACAATACGGTCATGGTACATATCCGAAGGCTGCGTGGAAAGATGAAGGAAGACAGCCGCCAAAATAAGATTATTATAACCGTATGGGGGGTAGGATATAAAATTGAAAAATGATATGAGCAGACGCTTTCACACGAGAGTGATGAGCAGCATTCTGTACAGTGCGGTAATTACTTGTCTGGTTGAGATTTTTTTGATTACCAACATTGATATGATTACCCGTTATATGGGGACGACAAACTACAGCACCTCAGCCGTGTATGGCATTTTAAGCTCCAACAATTTTATGACGATGCTGTATGTGCTTTTGGGGATGGGGATTTTCTCCCTGTCCTTTTTGGCTATGCAAAAGAGTTTTTTGGACTACATCGGTAAGATTTCGGAGACCATGCAAAACATCTCTGAGGGAGATTTCAACACGGAGGTGGAGGTGAGAGGAGACGATGAGTTCTCCTCAATGGCAGTGAGCCTGAACCGCATGGCACAGGACTTGAAGGAGCTGATGATAAAGGAGAGGGAGGCGGAACGTACCAAAAATGAGCTGATTACCAATGTTGCACACGACTTGCGTACTCCGCTGACTTCTATCATAGGTTATTTGGAACTGCTGTCACAGAAGCCGGATTTGCCGCAGGAGCTGCGCTGTAAATATATTGATATTGCCTATAGCAAGTCCAGAAGGTTGGAGAAGCTGATTGAGGATTTGTTTGGCTTTACCAAGCTCAATTATGGCAAAATCTCTATGAAGATTTCCGAGGTGGACATCGTAAAGCTCCTAGAGCAGCTCTTGGAGGAATTTTACCCCAGTTTTGCGGAAAAAAACCTTTATTATGAGCTGCAGACCAATGTCTCCTCCAAGAACATTACAGCGGATGGCGATTTGATGGCGAGGTTGTTTGACAATCTGATCAACAATGCCATCAAGTACGGGGCAGAGGGAAAGCGGATTTTGGTTAAGGTAAAGGCGGAGGAAGAGTGGGTTTCCATCTCGGTCATCAACTATGGTTATGTGATTCCGGAGGAAGATTTGCCTCTGCTATTCAACAAGTTCTATCGTGTGGAGCAGTCCCGTTCCGTCAGCACCGGAGGAACTGGTTTGGGGCTTGCAATCGCAAAGAGCATTGTGGATATGCACGGGGGGACGATAGAGGTGAGCAGTGACCTGAGCAATGGAACGGTGTTTACCGTGCGGCTTCGGGTGCATTTTGACCTCAACAAAGAAAATTTCGGAAAGATTGGGTGAGAACGATGAGCGAGTGCAAGGGGCAGAAAAGGCGGAGGCTTTTGGGGTTGCTTCTTTTTCTGGGAGTAAGTATCTTCCTTTTGGGAAGAAGAAGCTTTGCCTATATTTATATTCCGGAGGATAAGGTATCTATGGAGGTGACCTATGGCTATCAAAATATAGCCAAGGGAAATCGCTATGTGCCGCTTAAGATTGAATTTGAGAATGAAGGCGATGCCATGGAGGGGACCCTCTCGGTGCTTTCGATGGAGGCGGATTATGAGGTGTATGAGTACTGCTATCCGATTTCTCTGGAAGCGGGGCAGAAGAGTGTGGAGACCGTGCACATTCCTCTGGCTGCACAGAGAGACAAACTTTATCTCTCCCTAGAGAATGAGAATGGAAAGCAGATTGCCAAAAAACGTCTGAAAATGGATACCAACAAGGACTATTCCGAGCTGTTTATCGGTGTGCTGAGTGACCATTCTGAGAAATTGTCCTACTTTGACAACACCGGTGTGTATTATAGTGTGTTGAAGACGAGATTTATTCCGATTTCAGCGGAGAGCTTTCCGGAAGATGTGAGGGAGTTGGATTTGTTGGATGTGCTGCTGATTACGGACTTCACGGTGGAAAAGTTATCTGAGACGCAGATGCAGCCGTTGATTGACTGGGTGAATCAGGGAGGAACGCTGCTGTTGGGAACCGGAGCGAGGGCAGAAGAGACCTTGCGTTTGTTGGATGAGGACTATATGGGAATCACGAGCGGTGAGGTGGAAGAGAGAGCAATCACTCTGGGAACGGAATTTGGCATTTCAGGACCAGACGATGCTACCATCACGCTGCCCTGTGTACAGATTGAGATGAAGAATGGAGCTGTGCTTTTATCCAGTGATGACCTGCCCCTTTTGACCATGATTCATCAGGAGATGGGAAAAATCGTGGTGGCGGCCTTTGATTTCTGTGATTTGGAGCAGTTCGGCAGAGAGCAGCCTTCCTTTGTGAGCAAGATTTTCATGGAAATCTACGGGGAGAAAGGCCTGACCACACTTTCCAACAACCAGCAGGGAGGAAATTCTTCTCTGTACTGGGAGATTCAAAATATGATGCAGTCCGGCAACACAGACAAGCTGCCCAAGGTACAGCTGTATACGGTGGTGATGGCACTCTATGTGCTCTTGGTGGGACCGGGCATGTATCTCTTCTTCAAAAAGAGAGAGCTGGGGCAGTTCTATGTGCCGAGTGTGATTCTCACTTCCCTCTTCTTTACCGGTGCGGTATATATGATGGGAGGTTCCACCAGACTCTACTCGGCCTTTTTCAGTTATGCGACCATTCGAGATACCTCCCGAAGTGCGGAGACGGAGACCACCTACATCAATGTGAGGGTGCCTTACAATAAGGCCTATGAGGTGCAGCTCAATCCAGAATATGCGATTTTGCCTCTGACTCGCAGCAAATATTACTCATCAATGGAGCAGCCGCCTCAATTTACCGGAAACGAGCAGCCACAGGTACGCATAGAGCAGCAAAGCGATCAGACGGTGATTGCGGTGCAGGATGCGGTGGCCTTCACCCCGCAGTACTTTCAGTTGGAGAGAAAACTGGAAAACGAAGGCAATTATTTTCAGGGGGAACTGAGTCTGTTTGACGGGCAGGTCTATGGATATGTCACCAACCATTATAAGGTTCCCATCAAGAATGCGGCGGTGTTGCTGTACGGAAAGGTGATTCCTCTGGGAGATATGCAGGCAGGGGAAACAAGAGAATTTTCGGGAGAACAGGTCATCAACTACCCGCCTTCTAACTGTTATGTGGCGGCACAGCTCTTGTCGGGGTATGATAAGTACAGCAAGGCGGACATCAACGACAAGGAATATCTTGCGGCTCTGGAACGTTCCAACATGATATCGTACTATATGCAGAAACACTTTAGATACTATACCTCAGAGGCCATTGTTTTGGGCTTCCTAGAGACGGAGGAGAGACCGGACTTTTTGACGGGGCAGGAGTATGAGTGCTTTGGAAGAACCATGTTAGCCTCTCCGGTTTCTCTGGGAGAGAGCTGGGGCGGTTATGTGTATCGCTCTGCACTGAATGAGAGTCCGAAGGTGACGACTGGCGACTATTATGAAGAAGGAAATATGATGTATGGACCGGACCCACTGATTTTGGAATATTCGCTGGGCAGTGATTTGAGCGTGGAGGAAGTGGTGTTTGAGAGCCTGTCGGATCTATTTTTGAACAATGAGAAATACTATTACCTCTCGGTTTTTGACGGAAATATGTATTTTTACAATTATAATACAGGGGGATATGACCTGATGCCGGAGGGAAGAACCCGTTTCACAAAGAAGGATTTGGCAGCCTATCTCTCACCGGAGAACTCTCTGATTGTAAAATATGTGATGCAGAGCAGCGAGGAAAGCTACCGTTGGGACAATGTATTGCCTGTGATTTATACGATAGGGAGGGAACGCTGATGCTGGAGATTCGCAATTTGTACAAGGCATATGGAAAATTACAGGTGTTGGACGGTCTGAACCTGACGATTCACGAGGGGGAATTGTTTGGCTTTGTCGGCTCCAACGGTGCTGGAAAAACGACTACCATCAAGATTATTACGGGACTGCTGCAGGCGGACAGTGGGGATGTGTTGGTTGATGGTGTGAAAGCAGCACAGCAGAGGGAGGCACTAAAGAGTAAGATAGGCTATGTTCCGGACTTTTTTGGGGTGTATGACAATCTGAAGGTGTCGGAATATATGGAATTTTTTGCCTCCTGTTATGGCATTGAGGGATTGCGGGCAAGACAGAGGTATATGACTTTGTTGGAACAGGTCGGTCTGGAAGAAAAAGTGAATTTTTATGTGGATGGACTCTCCCGCGGCATGAAGCAGAGATTGTGCCTTGCCCGTGCTTTGATTCAAGACCCTCAGCTTCTGGTGTTGGACGAGCCGGCCTCGGGCCTAGACCCTAGAAGTCGTCTGGAGATGAAGGGCATCCTGAAGGAATTGCGGGAGCAGGGGAAGACCATTATGCTGAGTTCCCATATTTTATCAGAACTTGCTGAGATTTGTACGGATATAGGTATCATTGACCAAGGAAAAATGGCTGCCAAGGGTTCCATTGAGGACATCCTATCCCGAGTCAATGCCTCCAATCCTTTGCTCATCACTGTCTTGGGAGAAGTGGAAAAAACCATGACTCTGTTGCGCAGCCATCCCTATGTGCAGACCATATCCGTAAAGGGCAAGGAGATTTCGGTTGGTTTTTCCGGAGAGAAGAGGGACGAGGCCATGTTGTTGCAACGGCTGGTGGATGCGGAGATACCGGTCAGCGGCTTTATGAGGGAGAGAGGTAGCTTAGAGTCCATTTTCATGCAATTTATCCAACAGGATAAGACGAGCAGAGGGGGAGGTGCAGCCTGATGTGGAATCCGGTCTTTGAAAAAGAGAGCAAAGTCTCGGCAAGAAGCTTTAAGTTGGCCTTGATGATGCTGCTCTTCAATGGAATTTTAGCGATAGTGGCTCTCTTTAATATGTATTCGGTGATGGAGCAGGTCAAGATGACAGCAGAGGTGCGTTACTCCAGTTTTTTGGAGCTGTATATCTTTGTGGCGGCCATAGAATTTATTTTGATTCTGTTTTTGATGCCCTCCATCACAGCCAGTGGCATCAGTGGGGAGAGGGAGAGACAGACTCTGGACTTGATGTTGACCACACGGATGACAACGGGGCAGATTGTGATAGGGAAGATGATGGCAGCGATGCAGACCATGCTGCTTTTGATGATTTCCAGTCTTCCGGTGCTTTCGTTGGTGTTTGTGTACGGAGGCATCAGTGGAAGCGATTTGGCGGCTCTTTTGGGTTATTTTGCCATCACAGCCCTCTTTGTTGGAAGTATGGGGCTATGCTTCTCGGCTCTCTGTAAAAAAACGATGCTGGCTTCGGTGCTGACCTATCTCGCTATTTTGATTTTGGCGGTCGGAACCTATTCTTTTAACCGCTTCTTTTTTGCGGTGCAGAGCATGAATTCTTCGTCTCTGCTCTATTCTGTGGAGGAGATGACCCCACAGGCAGGGGCAGGTTGTTATCTGCTGCTTTTGAATCCAGCCGTTACATTTTATCTGTTGATTTATCGGCAGGCGGGGAGTACGGAAACGTTGGAGACGGCAATCAGCCAGTTTGGAAGGATGCCGGAGAACTTTGTCACGGCACATTGGGTGGGAGTCAGTGTGCTGCTGCAGGCAGGGGTGGCGGTGTTGCTTCTGTGGGTGGCGGCGAGGGCGATAGAGCCGGGGCATCGCCGTGGTAGGTGATTTTGATTTTTTTGGCGGGTAGGCCGCCCCAGCAGCGGTGGAGAAAGAGGCGGACCCGCTCTCGCTCAGATTTTCATGTAGCGGTACTAAGACGCAGAAAGACTGCGTCTAAGGACCGACATGAAAAAATGGTCCGCTCTTTTCTTCCACCGCTTGCTGGGGCTACGCTATTGGAGGGAAAAGTGAAATCCCCTACCTACGGCGGTGGAAAATAGAGGGGAAAAAATAAAAGATAAAGGATTAAATAAAAAGATTAAAG
>JAUNGR010000095.1:0-702 GCA_030524485.1 bacterium
CTTGGATGCGAGCATCCAGTCTGCCCAGTCGCTTGACAACACTTTCAGAGTAAATCAAGTTGGAGGACAAAATGGAAAGAAGAGAAGATCCCAGAAGGAGAACAGAACAAAACCCCTCCAGAGGCAGAGTGCCACAGAGCGCTTATCGAGGACCGAGGGCAGAGCAGAGAAGCCGCAGCAGCTCTGAGAGTCGAAGCACCTCGGGAAGACCTTTGAAGCGTCCGCAGGGCGGTCAAAATCCCAGACGGAATCAGGCAGCCGTCCGCAGCAGACGGAAAAGAAAAAGACGGATTCGCAGACTGCTCTTTGCCTTTTTTGCTTTGATACTGATCTGTGTGATTGGAATTGGGGCATATGGAATGAAATTGTTTTCTACAATGGGAAGAATTGAGGGACTGAATTTAAAAGAACTTAAAAATACAAACCTAAGCAGCGATACCATTCAAAATATGAAGAAGTACTGGACCATCGCCGCTTTTGGTGTGGATGCCAGAGAGGGAGAGGGTCTAGGAAAGGGTGTGCGCTCCGATGTGATTATGATTTGCAACATCGAGCAGAAGACAGGGAACATCAAATTGCTATCCATCTATCGAGATACCTACTCTAAAATTACGGATAAAAAGTATGGGAAGCTGAATGAAGCCTACGCAAAGGGAGGTCCGGAGCAGGCAATACAAGCTTTAAATCAGAACTTTGACCTTC
>JAUNGR010000095.1:712-10149 GCA_030524485.1 bacterium
TGCCATCAATATTTTGGGCGGAATTGATTTGGAGATTACAGACAAAGAATTTAAGTACATCAACTCCTTTATCACGGAGACGGTAAAGGAGACCGGAGTGGGGTCTCATCAGCTCAAATCGGCCGGAATGCAACACCTAGACGGGGTGCAGGCCGTTGCCTATAGCCGTCTGCGACTGATGGATACCGATTTTCAGAGAACCGAAAGACAGAGAAAAGTACTGCAGCTTTGTATGGATAAGGCAAAGACCGCTGATTTTACCGTTTTAAACAATGTGTTGGTGACGGTACTGGGACAGACGGTCTCCAGCTTTGAAGTCAACGATTTGGCAAGGGCTGCCAAGAATATTTTAAACTATAACATTGTTGAGACCAGTGGATTCCCCTTTGAGTTAAAAGATACTTACATCGGAAAGCAGGATTGTGTAGTGCCCACAACGCTTGCTAGCAATGTGAGTCAGCTGCATTCCTTCTTGTTTGGAATTGAGGATTATACCCCTTCCACTTCCGTACAGAATATCAGCGATGCAATCATACAGAAGGCAGGGAGCGGTGGTGGCAGCAAAGTGACTGCGACAACGGCGAGCAGCCAGAAATCCACAACCGCAGCCACAAGCGAGGCAGCCAGAACCACGGAGGAGGAGAGAGAGGAGGAATCCGAGGAAGAGTTGGAGGTAAGCAGCGAGGACTTAGAGGAAGAGGAGAGCACAAGCTTAGAGGAGAACGAGGCTTCCACCGAGGAGAATGAGGAGGAAGAGAGTCGTTTGTCTGAGTCGGAGAGTGAGAGTCGTCGTCCTTTTGAGTCCGAGAGCAGCCGTCCGAGAGAGACGGCTACGGCGGCAGGCAGCAGTGCGGCCGTAAATGAGCCAGAGAGACCAAGAGAGACTACTTCTAATATTTTCACGGAAAAACCAAGCTATGAGGTACAGGAAGAGCAGCCAGAGGGACCGGGAAAGATTGGAGGAAATGCGGGAGTGTCTGCACCGGGAGAGACGCTTCCTCTCTCATAAGCAAAAATAAGAAAAGGTAGAAGGAGGCAAACATGAAGCTGATCAAATATTACGAAGACCCGCAAAGTCTTCACATAGGAACAGAAGAGATGCGTTGTTATTATGTTCCACAGGCAGCAGGTGAGGGGAAGGCAGCTCGCCGTTTGTCGGGCTGTGAGTGGAAATTTGCTTATTATAGCTGTCCGGAGGATGTGCCGGAAGGCTTTTTCCTGCCAGAGAGGCAGGAAGAATTGGACGCGGAGGGAGTTGCTACTTTGTATGTGCCCTCTTGCTGGCAGATGCACGGCTATGACCAGAAGCAGTACACCAATGTGAGATATCCTTTCCCCTATGACCCGCCTTATGTGCCGGATGAAAATCCCTGTGGAGCTTACCGCAAAACCTTCTTTTTGAATGCCGAGGAGAGCAGCAAGCGTCAATTTTTATATTTTGAGGGAGTGGATTCCTGCTTTTATGTATGGGTGAATGGCCAGTTTGTGGGATACAGTCAGGTTTCCCACAGCCCCAGCGAGTTTGAGATTAGCGAATATAGCAGAGAGGGAGCCAATTTGCTGGCTGTTTTGGTGTTGAAATGGTGCGATGGAAGCTATCTGGAAGACCAAGATAAGTTTCGTTTTTCAGGAATCTTTCGGGATGTCTCCCTGCTGGTACGTCCCAAGAACTTTATCCGTGACTTTACCGTGACGACTCCCATTTGCTTGGAAGAGCAGACGGCCGAAGTGAGAGTGGTTTTGAATGGGGTGGACGGAAGATGTCCGCTGCAGCTACAGTTGTTGACAGAGGAAGGAAAGGTTCTAGGAGAGCAGACAGGGGAGGCTACTAGCGGTAAGGAGTTTGTGTTTGCGGTGTCAAATCCCAAGCTTTGGAATGCGGAAGAGCCTTATCTGTACCAGCTTCTTTTCAAAACACCAGAGGAGAGCATTCATCAGGAAGTCGGCATCCGTGAGATTTGTGTGGAGAAAGGCGTTGTGCTTTTGAATGGCAAACCGATTACCTTCCGAGGAGTGAACCGCCATGACAGCCATCCGGTGACGGGGGCCACAGTGACAAAAGAGGATGTGATGAAGGACTTGACCTTGATGAAGGCATTTAACATCAATGCCATCCGCACCAGCCACTATCCGAATGCACCTTGGTTCCCGCAGCTTTGCAGCCGCTATGGTTTTTATGTCATTTCGGAGTCCGATGTGGAATCCCATGGAGTTACAAAGCTGCTGGGAGGCGGAGCCGATATCAATTATGGCTTGCTGGCTCAGGACGAGAGATTCACCGAGTCCTATGTGGATCGCACAAAAAGAAATGTGATTCGTGACAAAAACCAGAGTTCTGTGTTAATATGGTCTCTCGGAAACGAGTCTGGATATGGAAAAAGCTTTGAGGAAGCGGGAAGATGGGCGAGAGAATACGATCCCACTCGTCTGGTTCACTATGAGGGAGCAAGATGGGAGACCTTAGGGCATGTCAATGACACCTCCATGCTGGATTTGGAGAGCCGTATGTACGCTTCGACGGAGTGGATTGACGAATATTTTGCTGCTGAGGGCGAGAAAAAGCCCTTCATTCAGTGTGAGTTTGTTCATGCCATGGGAAATGGACCGGGGGATATCGAGGAATATTGGCAGCAGGTATATCGCTATGACGGTTTCACCGGTGGTTTTGTGTGGGAGTGGTGCGACCATGCGACATTTGAGGGAGAGACCTGTGAGGGAAAAGCCCGCTACTACTATGGAGGAGACAATGGAGAATTCCCGCATGACGGTAATTTCTGTATGGACGGTCTGGTATATCCGGATAGAAGCCCTCACACCGGTCTGTATGAGTGGAAAAATGTGGTTCGTCCGGTGAGGGCAGAGTGGTTGGGAGAAGGAAAACTGCGTCTTCGTAATACCTTAGACTTCACAAGCCTGCAGGATTTTGTTATAATCTCCTATGAGGTGAAACGCTTTGGAGAAGTGCTGGCGGAGGGCATTCTGGAAGATGTGAAAGCAGAGCCGCATGAAAGCGTGGAGATTTGCTTGCCTCTGGAGCAGGTACTGGGTGAAGATTGCTATTTGAAACTGCTGTACACCCAGAAGAAGGATACGGCTTTGGTGGCAGCGGGACACGAGTTGGGCTTTGACCAGATACCGCTCTTTGAGGAAATGGATGTTGTTGCCAACAGCAGGATAGAGGCTGCAGGCAAGGATTCTGTAGACAAGGACTCTGTGGACGACATTCATATTCAGGAGACTCAGCGTACCTATCTCATTTCCTGTGAACGTGGGGATAAGGAAGGATTTTCCTACTGCTTCTCCAAGCGGACAGGTCTCTTCCAATCCATACAGAAGAATGGAACGAATTGTCTGGTGACTCCGATGGAATGGTCGGTATTCCGTGCACCAACGGACAACGACAGAAAGATTGTAGAACAGTGGAGGGAAGCTGGATATGACAGAAACACAGTGAAGGTATATTCCACAAGCGTGGAGAAAAAACCGGAGGCTGTGGTGATTCGCACAGAACTGTCCTTGGGAGCGGTATACCTGCAAAATTTCCTCCGAATTTGGGCAGAGTGGACGATAGCTGCGGATGGAGAGTTAACACTTTCTCTTCATGCACAAAGAAATGAGGAGTTCCCCTTCCTGCCAAGATTTGGCTTAAGCTTTGGAATCGCAGGAAACAGCCAAAATAGCGTTTCCTATTATGGCTATGGTCCAAGAGAAAACTATCAGGATAAGCATCGTTCTTGCTGGATAGATGCCTTTGAGAGTACGGTAGGACAGATGCATGAGGACTATATCCGTCCACAGGAAAATGGCAACCGTCACCACTGCAGTAGAATGCAGGTGGGAAATCTGTTGGCCTTTTCCGCACAGCCTTTTGATTTTACAGTCTCCGAATACGATGTGAAGGAGCTGACTCAGAAGACTCACAATTTTGAACTGGAAAAGAGCGGTCATCTGTTTGTGCATTTGGACTACAAGCAGAGTGGAGTGGGAAGCAATTCCTGCGGACCGGAATTGAAGGAGCAGTACCGTCTGGATGAGGCAGAATGGGATTGGAAGATTGCATTGCGTTTTCACTAAACATCACAGACAGCAGAAAAAGGGAGGTATTATTTTGAAAAGAAATGACATTCACAAAGTACTGATTATCGGTTCAGGTCCGATTATTATCGGACAAGCCTGCGAGTTTGATTATTCTGGCACGCAGGCCTGCAAGGCCCTTCGGCAGTTGGGATATGAGATTGTTTTGGTAAACTCAAATCCGGCTACAATTATGACGGATCCGGAGACGGCAGACGTGACTTATATTGAACCTTTAAATGTGGAGCGTCTCACACAAATCATTGAAAAAGAGCGTCCAGATGCACTGCTTCCAAACTTGGGAGGACAGTCTGGTTTGAATCTTTGTTCAGAGCTTGCCGAGGCGGGAGTTTTGGACAAATATGGTGTGAAGGTAATCGGTGTGCAGGTGGATGCCATTGAACGAGGCGAAGACCGCATTGAATTTAAGCACACAATGGAGAGTCTTGGCATTGAGATGGCGAGAAGTCAGGTTGCCTACACCGTGGAGGAAGCTTTGGGCATTGCAGATGAACTGGGCTATCCGGTTGTTCTGCGTCCAGCTTACACAATGGGAGGAGCTGGCGGCGGTCTGGTTTACAACAAAGAAGAGTTAAAAACGGTATGTGCGAGAGGTCTGCAGGCCAGCCTTGTAGGGCAAGTTCTGGTGGAAGAGTCCATTCTGGGTTGGGAAGAGCTGGAGTTGGAGGTGGTTCGTGATGCAAAGAACAATATGATTACGGTCTGCTTCATTGAGAACATTGACCCTCTCGGCGTACATACTGGAGATTCCTTCTGTTCGGCACCGATGTTAACCATTTCTGAGAAGGTGCAGAAGCGTCTGCAGGAGAAGTCTTACAAAATCGTGGAAGCGATTCAGGTTATTGGTGGAACCAATGTACAGTGGGCACATGACCCGAAGACCGACCGTGATATCATCATCGAAATCAACCCGAGAACCTCCCGTTCCTCTGCTTTGGCTTCCAAAGCGACGGGATTTCCGATTGCCTTGGTGTCCGCTATGCTTGCGAGCGGTCTGACTCTGGATGAGATTCCCTGTGGAAAGTATGGAACTTTAGACCAATATGTTCCAGGCGGCGATTATGTGGTAATCAAGTTTGCAAGATGGGCATTTGAGAAGTTTAAAGGGGCAAAGGATCAGCTGGGCACACAGATGCGTGCAGTGGGCGAGGTGATGAGCATCGGAAAGACTTACAAGGAAGCTTTCCAGAAAGCCATCCGTAGCCTAGAAATCGGCCGCTACGGACTGGGAGGAGCGAAGGATTTTGCACAGAAATCCAAAGAGGAGCTGCTGCATATGCTTTTGGCTCCCAGCAGTGAGCGGCAGTTTATCATGTACGAAGCCCTGAGAAAGGGAGCCACCGTGGAGGAACTGTATGAGCTGACCAAAATCAAGCACTGGTTCATTGAGCAGATGAAGGAGCTGGTGGATGAGGAAGAAGTGTTAAAGACTTACAAGGGTAGCGTTCCGGGCAGCGGCATCTTAAAAACAGCTAAGTTGGATGGATTTGCGGATAAATATTTGGCACAGATTTTGGAAGTTTCCGAGGATGAGATTCGCAAGGCGAGAGAGGAAGCTGGAATTGTGGAGGCATGGGAAGGCGTGCATGTAAGTGGAACCCAAGATGCCGCTTATTATTATTCCAGTTACCATATGCCAGATACCAGCCCTTGCAACACAGACCGCCAAAAGATTATGATTTTAGGTGGAGGACCAAACCGCATCGGACAGGGAATCGAATTTGATTATTGCTGTGTTCATGCGGCAAAGGCTTTAAAGGAGTTGGGCTTTGAGACAATTATTGTAAACTGTAATCCAGAGACGGTATCGACAGACTACGATACCTCCGATAAACTCTACTTTGAGCCTCTGACTCTTGAGGATGTATTAAGCATTTATCACAAGGAAAAACCGGTGGGAGTGATTGCCCAATTCGGTGGTCAGACTCCTCTGAATCTGGCAGCAGACTTAAAGAAAAATGGCGTTCGCATTCTAGGAACCACTCCGGAGACCATTGATATGGCTGAAGATAGAGACCTTTTCCGTGCTATGATGGAAAAATTGGAGATTCCGATGCCAGAGGCTGGCATGGCTGTGAATGTGGAGGAAGCTCTAACGATTGCAAACCAGATTGGCTATCCCGTTATGGTACGTCCGTCCTACGTTCTGGGCGGTCGAGGCATGGAAGTGGTATACGACGATGAGGCTCTAAGCTTCTACATGAGTCAGGCAGTCGGTGTGACACCAGATCGCCCGATTTTGATTGACCGTTTCCTGCACCATGCAACGGAATGTGAGGCAGATGCCATCAGCGATGGTGAGAATGTTTTTGTTCCAGCTGTGATGGAACATATTGAGCTTGCAGGCGTACATTCGGGAGATTCCGCTTGTATTCTGCCTTCTATGAATTTGAGTGCGGAGCAGGTGGCAACCATCAAGGAGTATACCGCAAAGATTGCCAAGGAGATGCATGTCGTTGGTTTGATGAATATGCAATATGCCATTGAGGATGGTGTGGTGTATGTGCTGGAGGCAAATCCAAGGGCATCCAGAACGGTGCCGTTGGTATCTAAGGTATGCAACATTCAAATGGTGAGACTGGCAACGGAGATTATGACAGGAGAGCTGACTGGAAAAGCATCGCCGGTTCCATCTCTGAGAGAGAAGAAGTTTGCTCATTATGGCGTAAAGGAGGCAGTATTCCCCTTCAATATGTTCCAAGAAGTAGACCCTATTTTGGGACCGGAGATGCGTTCCACCGGAGAGGTTTTGGGTATGGCATCCGACTTTGGAGAGGCTTTCTTCAAGGCAGAGGAAGCAACCAAGACCAGCTTGCCGCTTGAGGGTTGTGTTCTGATTAGCGTAGGCGATAGAGATAAGCCAGAGTTGGTGGAAGTAGCACAGGGATTCGCAGATTGCGGCTTCCGGATTTTAGCGACCGGACGCACCTATGAGATGATAGTTGCTGCAGGAATTCAGGCAGAAAAGATTGCTAAAATCAACGAGGGCAGACCAAATATCCTAGATAAGATTACGAACAATAAGATAGATTTGATTATCAATACACCGGTGGGCAAGAAGGGAGCCACGGATGACAGCTACATCCGTAAGGCAGCTATCAAGTCCAGAATTCCGTATATGACCACGATGGCAGCTGCGAAGGCAACGGTGGCAGCGATTCAGGCCGTAAAGAAAGAAGGAAAAATTGGTGTGAAATCTCTTCAGGAGTTCCACAGTGAAATTACGGATTTAGAGCAGTAAAAGTAAAATTCCGACCACAGCCATTGTTTTGAGCTGTGTCGGAATGCGTTGCATGGTTTTTTTGTTGGGCTGCAGAGCGAAGGCTTATGCAGCCCGCAATTTTTCTAAAGAAGAATAAATTAACACACCTGCCAGAATAATCATACCGCCCAAGAGCTGCAACCATGCCGGGACTTCCTGAAACAAAAAGATGGCAAAGACAGAAGCAACAACAGGTTCTAGGAGCTTGGAAGCGGACACAAAGGCGGGGGAGAGAAAACGCAGACACCAACTAAAAATACTATGCCCCAATATGGTAGAAAACACACTTAGAAGCAAACCAACCACCCATGCTGAGAGTCCATAACCTGTCAGGGGCACCTTAGAAAAGAAGGCAGTTGCCACAAGAACCAGCCCACAAAACAGATACACGACATAGGTGTAAATGGTGTTGGAGGTGTAAAGGCGGATATAGCTGCCTAAAATGGTATATCCAGCTGTCATAAGAGCAGCAAGAAAGGCAAGAAAATCTCCATACAGATGATTGCCACCAGAAGAAGAATCTGAAAAAGCAATCAACATACTACCAAAGATGGTGATGCCGATGCAGAATAGCTCCCTTGGACTCAATTTCCTTTTCAATAAAAAATAGCCTCCTAGAGCCACCCAAATGACCTCTGTACAGACAATGGTGGTGGAACTGGCCACAGAAGTATGGTTGAGCGACTCAAACCATAGGACAAAGTGCAAAGCAAGAAAGATACCACTGGCAGCACAGAGCAAGAGGGTTCTTCTGCTGGTGTTTTTTAGTTCTCTTCGACAGGAATCGTGGCGGAACACAAAGGGAGTCATAAACAATAGAGTCCAGAGCATTCGGTAGCTTGCCGTCACCAAAGAGGGGGCTTGTGCATACTTGACAAAGATGGAGGAGAGGGAAATGCCAACCACTCCAATGGCAATCATAAACATAGGGTGTTTCTCAAAAAAGCTCATAATAAATAATAAAAATCCTTTCGTTTTTGTAAGCAGTCTGATAAATATAGGTATTCTGCCAAAGATTATCATAACATGGGCGTATCGTTGGGGTCAAAAGGTTTTTGTAGCATCCGTGGATAAAAAGGAAGTAAGGAGGAAAAGAACATGATTAATTTATCAGGAATGATTTCATTGGCTTTATTAAAGAAAGAAACCTTCACTGGCAGTGAGAGGGGAATGCGTTTTCGCCTTGCAAAAGTCAGCGATGAGGCGGAGGGAGATAGGCTGGAGGCGGTAGTATGGCCGGAACCCTTCCAGTTTTCTGCGACAGAGGAAGAAAAGAAAGAAAGAGCTTACTTTTCGTTTTCTCAGGAAGGACTTACAGAGGCGGTTGCTTGGATGAACGAAAGACATAGCACAGAACCTGAAAAATGGAAAAAAAAGAAAAAAGAACAAGCATAGTTTTTGGAAACTCACATAGAATAATTATGGGATATTGGGGTCAGATGTTTTTTGAGCCCAACACCTATCCTATCATAGTAGATTGCGAGTGGGGAGGGAAAGAAATGGAAGAAATCATTCGTAAGAGCTGGAATGCTCTTATTTTACTGGGAATGCTCTTAACAATCGTACTGGCTAGACTCAGTGTTTCGTAAAAACTCTTTCAGGCAAACTTATAGTCCGGTGTATAAGAGCTTGGATGGGTTGGAAAGCATTATTGTGTTAATAGAACAAAAAATACATATAATAGCAAAAAAATAAAAAAATGTGAAAATAATGATTGACAAAGTATCAAAGGTTTGTTATGATATGTCTTGCGTTCCGGAGAGGACGCAAGAATCACATAAGAATCAGAGAGATAGAAGAAAACAGACATGGTTCGCCATTCAAAATTTTTACAAAAACTTCTTGACAACTGAGACAGAAAGTGATAAAATATAAAAGCTGTCGCAAAACAGCTGAGAACCTCGAAAGAGGAACTCAAAAAAGAAAATAAAAAAGTTGAAAAAACTTCTTGACAAACAGCAAACGATATGATAAGATAACAGAGTTGCTGCAAAAGAGAAGAAAGCAACAAAACGAAACAAAAGCACCTTGAAAATAGAAGACTGAACAATACACAGACCCTGAAGATTTCTTAAAAGAA
>JAUNGR010000096.1 GCA_030524485.1 bacterium
CTCCTTTGTTTGGATTTGACTCAGCATGTGCCACCAGTGCATCGTTTTCCAAATCTATCACGATGGTATCTCCGGCTCTCACACCATCTGCCAAAATCAACTTGGCTGCCAAGGTCTCCACATGTTTTTGCAGATATCTCTTCAGCGGACGAGCACCATAAACAGGGTCATAACCATTGTCAATGATGAACTTCTCTGCCGCATCGCTCAGGCGGACAGACAGCTCCTTATCCGCAAGTCTCTTATTGATGTCCTCCACCAACAGACGGACAATGCCACCGATGTTCTCCTTAGTCAGAGGCTTAAACAGAATGGTTTCATCCAAACGATTCAAAAATTCTGGACGGAAATGACTTCTCAAATCCTGCATTACCATGGCTTCTGCCTCCGGACGGATATTGCCCTTCTCATCAATTCCATCTAATAGATACTGGGAACCGATATTGGAGGTCATAATCAGAATCGTATTCTTGAAGTCTACGGTCTTACCAGTAGAATCCGTGATACGTCCATCATCCAAAACCTGCAGCAGCACGTTAAAGACATCTGGATGTGCCTTTTCCACCTCATCAAACAGAACCACAGAGTAAGGTTTTCTCCGCACAGCCTCGGTCAGCTGTCCGCCCTCATCGTAACCGACATATCCTGGAGGAGCTCCAATCAGACGGGAGACGGAATGTTTCTCCATGTACTCACTCATGTCGATACGTACCATATTGTTCTCGTCATCAAACAAACTCTCTGCCAGTGCCTTTGCAAGCTCCGTTTTTCCGACACCGGTGGGTCCCAAAAACAGGAAGGAACCTATCGGTTTGGTTGGGTCTTTGATACCAGCCTTGGAACGGATGATGGCCTCCGTCACCTTCTCCACGCCTTCGTCCTGACCAATCACTCTTCGATGCAATACCTCGTCCAAATGTAGGATTTTGCTTCTCTCACTCTCAGTCAGCTTTGCCACTGGAATTCCCGTCCAGCGGGAGATGATTCTTGCAATCTCTTCCTCCGTCACACTTTCATGCACCAGACTCAGATCCTGATTCTTGACCTTCTCTTCCTCTGCCTGCAACTCCTTCTCCAACTGCGGCAACTTACCATATTGCAGTTCGGCTGCCTTATTCAAATCGTAATTCTGCTGTGCTGCCTGAATCTCTCCATGCACACGCTCAATTTCCTCACGCAACTTAGACAGCTTATCTACAGAGGCCTTCTCATTCTCCCACTGTGCCTTCTGAGCTGCAAACTGCTCCTTCATCTCGGAGAGTTCCTTTTGCAACTCAGCCAAACGATCCTTGCTGAGATGGTCGGTCTCTTTCTTCAGGGCTGCCTCCTCAATCTCCAACTGCATGATCTTTCTGGACTGCTCATCCAACTCTGTCGGCAAAGAATCCAGCTCCGTCTTAATCATAGCACAGGCTTCATCTACAAGGTCTATGGCCTTATCCGGCAGGAAACGGTCGGAGATATAGCGGTCAGAAAGGACAGCTGCCGATACCAGTGCAGAGTCTGTAATCTTCACTCCGTGATACACCTCATACCTATCCTTGAGACCTCTCAAAATCGAGATGGTGTCCTCCACCGTTGGTTCATCCACCTGTACTGGCTGGAAACGCCGCTCCAAAGCGGGATCTTTCTCAATATATTTACGGTACTCATCCAGAGTCGTAGCACCGATACAGTGCAACTCTCCTCTTGCCAGCATAGGCTTTAACATATTTCCGGCATCCATAGAGCCTTCGGTCTTTCCAGCACCGACTATCGTGTGAAGCTCATCAATAAACAGAATAATCTGCCCCTCGCTCTTCTTCACTTCCTCCAAGACCGCTTTTAAACGTTCCTCAAACTCGCCACGGTACTTCGCACCAGCCACCAAAGCTCCCATGTCCAGCGAGAAGAGTCTCTTATCCTTCAAGCCCTCCGGAACATCGCCTCTCACAATTCGCTGTGCCAACCCTTCTACAACAGCAGTCTTACCAACACCAGGTTCTCCAATCAACACAGGGTTATTCTTCGTCTTACGGGACAGAATTCGAATCACATTTCGAATCTCGGCATCTCGCCCAATCACAGGATCCAACTTCTGATCCTTCGCTTTCTCCACCAAGTCGCTTCCGTATTTATTTAAGGTATCATAGGTAGCTTCCGGATTGTCGCTGACCACTCTCTGATTGCCCCTCACCGTGGAAAGAGCCTGAAGAAAGTTCTCTCGATTCACGTTATACAGACGGAACAATTCCTTCACCGAACGCTTTGCATAATGAATCAAAGACAGGAACAAATGCTCCACGGAGACATACTCGTCTCCCATCGCTTTCGCCTCGTCCTCCGCACTCACTAAAACCTTATTCAAATCGTTGCTCACATAGAGCTGACTACCAGAGACCTTGGGCAACTTCTCAATCGCCTGCTTGGTCTCCTCCAAAAAAGTGTCCGCCGAGATTCCCATCTTGGTCAACAATTTTTTGATTAAACTATCCTCAATCGTAAGAAGACTGTACAGAAAATGCTCTTGGTCAATCTGCTGATTTCCGTATTCATAAGCCAGTTTCTCACTGCTTTGCACCGCTTCCATAGACTTCTGCGTAAATTTATTAATATTCATAATCATACCTCTCTTTTCCATTGCTAGGTACTAGATACTGTTCTTGTTACTAAACTCTGTCAGGTGCTTGTTATAGTTCATATATAACACCCTTCATGTTTGCTACTATAGCACAGTTTATTAGCACTGTCAAGAGGTGAGTGCTAATTTATTTTAAAAAATCCCCCTCCCAAACAGCTTTCCACTATTTGAGAGGGGGATTTTTTATCTTATGTCAAAAGCTTCTATTATTTTACAGTCACTGCTGTGATGTGAGGATTTACGCCCTCGTACCAGTACAAAAATCCCTCTGCATCGATGGTCTGGCCAATCTCCAGTCCTTTTACGGCTGCATATACGTCTGTAGTGTTGTCACACAGATAGGATTCCACTGTGAAGGTGTAGGTCTGACCGTTGCTGGAAACGTTGAAGTACAAATCGTCGCCGTCTGTACCAGAACCATCCCAGTTATACAGGAAGGCAACATCCTTTCCGTTTGCATCTTTTCCAGCAGCTTCCACTGTCAAGTCCGTGAAGCTCACAAACTGGTTCTGATATTGAATCAAGTCCTCACTACCCAACAGCTCAGTCACATCCGTTGCCTCTGCTACATAGGTATCACCCTCAACAATCTCAAAGGAAGCATCAATCACTTCTACCTCGCCGGACCACTCGGTCTTGTATCCAGTCACGCGAATCTTGGTTCCCGGAACCAGCTTCTCATAGTCCTCCTCGGAACATGCCAAATTATAGAAGAAGTATCCTCCGTTCTCGTCCTGTGCGTAAACAGTCGCTTTGTCCTCCCACCAAGACTGTTTTGCCTGTACATAGGCTTCCACAACCACCTGTGTGTCCAAATCGGCTGCCATATACTCCTCATAGCTCATGACTTCAGCCGCACTCTCTGCTTCAGCTGTGCTGCTCTCTGCCTCACTTGCCTCTGTCTCCGCTGCCGTTGTTGTCTCTGCCTCCGTGCTCTCTGCTGTTGTCTCTGCACTTGTTGTTGTCGTGTTGCTTCCGCCTGCACAACCATTGATGGCAAACGCCAGAGACATTGCCATAGCGGCAATCCACATTTTTCTCATAATTTTTCTCCTCGCTTTTTCCAAAATTGTCTGCAAAATCCTGCCTGCAAACACCTTTATTATAGCTCAACAACAGCAAAAAGCAATTGTTTTTGCACTTTCTTATTCCTTTTTCCTTTTTTTCGCCTCCTGCAGCAGCACATAAACACCAATCAAAACCCACGTTCCAGCCAAAGTCCCAAGAAGAAGCACCGATGTCAGAGGCAATGGCCCAAGCTCCCTCTTTCCATCTACCGAAGCTGTACCCTCATCCAAATGGTAGAGTGCACGGACATCGCTGTACAATTTCTCCATGTAACTCTCATCAATCTCCTCGTTTCGCCGAACCGATTTGACCACATTTTCAATCAACTGCCCTGCTGCATCTCGAAGCGAAGTTGAGCCATTGAACACCGGAGTCACAAAGGTATCTTCGGTATGCTCCAGCAGTAACTTGGAAGCTTCTATCTTTACCTTATAGTAAGTCTCATCATCCTCCCCGCTTCGAGCCAGATAATCCTGATACGCCTCCGAATTCTGTGCCTTTGTGGTCACTGGCACATAGCCTTCCGTCTGGGAGTAGGCAATCTGCACCTTATCACTCAGCAAGTACTGTGTAAACAGCCAAGAAGCCAAAACTTCCTGAGAATCTTCTTTATTAAAGATGCAGACGGATGGTCCCTGAGAAATCATCTGGGGATTTTGAGGGTCAAACTGGGGAATCATTCGTACCACCGTCTCAAACTCCACCTTTGCACTCTCATCAATATCAGAGAGTGGTGCGTCTGCTCCCATCCACGTTGCCCCTGCCGTGGAATCAATCGCAAACACACACTGACCAGCATTCAAAAAGTTTGCAGGATAGCTCGATATCTTAAATGTAGAAAATGCACCCGCCTTCACATTGTCCGCTATGGTATACAGCAAGCTCTTTGTAGTGTCGTTAAAAAGCTGGATTTCTCCACTGTTGGTGGAATATCCCGCCTGCTTTTGCTTTAACATTTGAATCATCATGTTATCTGTTGACTTATAAATGAAGGGAATCATAACATTTTGTCCATTTAATGCATAGGTCCCATCCGCATTTTTCTTCGCCGCAGCCTGAGACACCTCCCAGAGAAAGTCCCAAGTCAAAACATCGGGAAGCTCATAGCCTAGGGCTTCCACATAGTCTTTGTTGATGTAGCAAGCTTCCGTGGAACGCATAAAGGGCAGTGCATAGTAGTGATTCTGTATTCGACACTCCTCCAAAAACTGTTCTGCTACTTCCTCCTTCTTAGGGGAATCAAAACGCAACTCACTGCCTCCCAAACCGTACTTCTCGTCCTCAAATAGCTCATCCAAAGGAAGCACCACGTTACTTCCTGTCATATAGGTTGCGATATGGTCTGGATAGGTGATGCACACATTCGGCGTGGTCTGGGTCGCTATGTTTGTAATCACATCGTTGTAGATTTTTCCATAGTCCGTGTACAGACGAAGGTTCACTGTAATATTGGGATAAAGAGTCTCAAAGTCCGCAATCGCCTGCTTATAAATATCCGTCTGTGCCTTGTTGGTGTCATTTTTTGCCCAAAATGTAATCTCATACTGCTTTGCCGTATCAAACGCTTCCGGAACCGCAAAATCGCTCTGCTCCTTGGAACCATGACAGCCACAAAGCAGCAAAACTATAAGTGCTGCTGCTCCCACTGCCGCTTTTCTTCCTATCTTCCCTACACGTTTTCCTAATCTTTGTGTCATTGTCTGCCTCATCCCTTGACTCCCCCTCTGGATACGCCTGCCATTACCTTCTTGCGGAATACCAAAAATAACACAACGAGCGGCACGGAAATCACAACCACCGCTGCCATCATCGCCGGAATGTTCTCTCGCCCAAAGCCATTCTCCCGAATCTCCTGAATTCCATTGGAGACCAGATAGTAACTGGGGTCATCCGTAATCAGCCGAGGCCACACATAAGAATTCCAACACTCTATCATTTTTAAGATAATAACCGTCACCAGAGTAGGTTTACAGATGGGCAGCATCACCTTCCATAAGTACTTAAAATCCGAAGTTCCATCCACCTTCGCCGCACGGTACAGCTCCTCCGGTACTTGCTCAAAGTTCTCCTTCAACAGATAGATATAAAACACAGAAGTCACAGAGGGCAAAATCAATCCCAAAAAACTGTTGCGAAGATTGAGATTGGTGATGGTGGTGAAGTTCGTGATAATCACCAACTCATTTGGTATCATCATCAGGGACAAAAAGAACAAAAATACTAGATTTTTTCCCCGAAACTGCAGTCTGGCAAACGCATAAGCTGCTAAAGTAATCACAAGCACCATAATCGCTGTGGTCGCTACGGCAAACACCACTGTATTCGCAAGATAACCACCCAAAGGCACCGCTGTGAAGGCCTCACGATAGTTCTCCAACGTAGGATTTCGTGTAAATAGAGCCGGAACATGCTCCGCATTGTATGAACCATAGCTTTTCACTGAAGTCAGAATCATCCAGTAAAATGGAAAAAGTACAACAATGCCCCAGAGTGTCAAAAGAACATAGGTGAGCACACGAAGACCTATCTTTTTCTCCCTATCTCTCCTCTCCAGCACTGCAAAATCTCTCCGCTCGGCTCCATTTTTTTCTTCGCTTCTTCTTTGCTTGTCCATGCTTGGTATCCACTTCCTTTCTCTTCTCCTTCTAATAATGCACATGCTTTTTGCTCACAAGCAAATTGATGCAGGTGATGGTCAACACAATCGCAAAGAGAAGAATCGCTGCCGCAGAGGCATAGGACGGATAACCGCCACTGTCCCCATACAGCATGTCATAGACATAGCCCACTATCGTATTCATCCCTGCCGCATTCAAATCGGTTCCAAAGAGAGCCACCACATCGCTGTAAGCTTTGAATGCACCGATAAAGCCTGTAATCACCAGATAAAATATCATAGGAGAAATCATGGGCAGTGTGATTTTTCTAAATATCCGAACTTTAGAGGTTCCATCCACCCTCGCCGCCTTATAATAATCTTGGTTGACGGATGCCAGTGCACTGGTCAAAATCAAAATCTTAAAGGGCATCACCACCCATACCGTATAAAAACACAGCACAAACATCTTTGCCCAATAAGGCCCATCAATGAAATCCACCGTGCTGCCTCCAAAGGCATGAATCAGCAGATTGACAAGTCCGTCTGTATACTCTGTTTTTTGAAATAAAATCATAAATACCAACCCCACCGCCAGTGTGTTTGTGACGTAGGGCAGAAAAAATACGGTTTGATACAAATCCCGCAATGCCTTTATGGAGCTTAAGCCCAAAGAAATCAACAGAGCCAGCCCCGTGGACAACGGAACCGTAATCAAAACCAAAATACAGGTATTTTTTATCGCCTGCAAAAAATAAGGGTCATGCAACACATAAGAATAGTTGTACAGCCCGACACCATAGTAGGTCTGGGAAGCAAAATTATAGCCCTCTTCCACTGAGTAGACAAACACATCAATCAAAGGATACACCATAAAAAATCCCAGAAATAAGATGGCTGGTAAAAGATATAGCCAAGGCTTTTTACTTGTTTTATCCATTATTTCATCTCCAATTATAAGAATACGAATTATCCCGAAATCTATCTAAGCCTCTCCTCAGTCTCCTTATCAAACAAAAAGACTTTATTCGGCTTGATATCAAAACGCACCTGTGTAGCTGACGGATTTACGTAATTTTCTGCATTTATGATAGAACGAATCGTCACAACAAGAGCGGACGGATGCGTTGAAACCACACTTATGTCCCTCCCCATCACCTCAATTCCACTCAACTGGCATGAAAAAGCTCCGTCTTCCTTAAGCACAAATCCCTCCGGACGAATTCCCACAAACACCTTCTTTCCCTCTATGGCAGCGGCACTGCTCTCCCTGAGTAGCTCATTACAAGAAAGAACGGCTTCCTCCCCGATGTACAGATTTCCTTGTCGGATATAGCCCTCAAACACATTTATAGGCGGTGTTCCGAGAAACTTCGCCACAAACAGATTGACTGGATTATCATAGACTTCCTGCGGCTCTCCTATCTGCTGCAAAACTCCCTGCTTCATCACCACTATCATATCCGAGATACTCATGGCTTCCTCTTGGTCGTGAGTGACAAACACCGTTGTGATGCCCGTTTTCTTTTGAATTTTTCGGATTTCCTCCCTAGTCTGTAAACGCAGTCTAGCATCCAAGTTAGAGAGAGGCTCGTCCAAAAGTAACACATCTGGCATCTTAACCAAAGCCCTCGCTATCGCTACTCTCTGCTGCTGTCCACCGGAGAGTTCCTTTGGCTTTCTGTCCATCAATTCTTCAATCTGCACCAACCGTGCTGCTTCCGCTACTCTCGCCTGCATCTGCTCCTTGGAAAGTTTTTCGCTCCCTTTCAGATTCTCCAGCGGAAAGCGGATGTTCTGTTCCACTGTCAAGTGTGGATACAGGGCATAATTTTGAAATACCATTCCCACCCCTCGAAACTCTGGAGCCAGTGCCGTGACATCCTTGTCTCCGAAATATAGCTTTCCACTGGTCGGCTTTTCCAAACCGCAAATCAGATTCAAAGTCGTACTCTTGCCGCAGCCAGAAGGTCCCAGCAAACCAATCAGTTTTCCATCCGGTATCTCAAAGCTAAAATCATTCACAGCAATCACTTCTTTGCGATTTTTTCTCCCCTGTGCCGGAAATTTCTTTGTAAGATGCTGCAATTCAATCTTCATAACTCCTTTTTAACCTCCGCTCCTTCTTCCCATTCTCTCTCTTTTCGCTTTTATTTTTCTCTATTTCAGTTGAAAACTCTGATAAGAAGCAAGAAGTTCTGCCTCCTGCTCATTTACTCCCTTAGAGAGCAGCTCCTCCTGCTCCAACCAAGAGAAGCTGGCCGTCTTTTTCTGCATAGATGCAAATCTCTCATCCGCTGCCATCTCATACTCCTCTTCCGTGCTTTCCCGTGTTTCGTCATTCTCATCGTAGCACGCAAAGCTTCTCACTGGCTCGTCGCTGCCCTCCGAGTAGACTTCTGACTTGGTTGCCAAATTAATCTGCTTTATTTGACCGTCCTCCAGATACAAAGCTCTCAAGTTTTCATAATACTCCGCTGCACCATTGCGAATACTATCTGAATACACATAGAAATAGGTATCATCACTCTGATATACTGGAACAGAATCCACAATAATATCCGCCTCCGAGTACCCTTCCTCTATATCCAGAGTCAATGGCTCTAAGCCAGAAAGCTCCTCATTGACCTCAAAGTACTGGCTGTAAGTATATAGACCAGTTCCCTGACAGCTGGAAGAAATCACTTCCAATCTCCCATTTTGATTCATATCGCTCACTGTCACAAAATACACGTCTCCGTATTCCGTATCCCCCACCCATAGAGTTTGATTCTCTGCTATCAGACTAATCTGAGCCGAAATCGCATCTGTCGCACTCGTATTATCTTCGTCTTCCGCTTGCTCCGTCTGCTGCGTGCTACTTTCTTGAATTTGCTCTGTTTGTGTGCTGCTCTCCTGAAGTTCAATCTCATAATGTAAACCGCTGCTTTCTTGACTCTGCACCACTTCTGTACTATTTTCAGTACTACTTGTAGTACTGCTCGCAGAATTTCCCCCTGAACAAGCACTCATGACAGCACAAATCCCCAAAACCACTGCTATTGCTCGTATATTTCTCATAGTTTTCCCTCTTTCTTTGCTTTCCTATCGACTGGTTCGACCTTAATCATAACACAATTACAAGCTTTTTCCTATCCATTTTAGAAATTCTACTTCTTGACCATAAATGTACCTTGAAAGCCTACACAGTGAAAAATTTCAAGACTGTTTTACTTACCGTTTCTGAGTCTGGGTTTGTTGTAGTTTATAATATTGAATCATTTTCAACGCTAATTCCTCTGCCTTTTCTGCTGGCACACAAATATCTGGCACAAAACCTCTCCCTTCTATAAAATAATCATTTTCTGGGAACAAACATAAACTTTTTCCATATGTAATTTCAATTTCGCTATTTATTAATTTTAATTTGGGATTTCCAGAGTCACTTCTCATTGCTCCATATGTATTTTCTCCTATAATAATTACATTTGTCAAATTGTATGATGCATCCAAAAAAACTTCTGCTGCTGAGGCAGTATTATTACTTACTAATATAATTAGCATAGACGAATTTGGGATAAACACATCATTCCTTAAATTTTCTTCCTGTGTCATCAACGGCAATAATCTTTGGCTATTTGTACTAATTTTTCTTTTACTATACTCCTCTAACCATTTAACAGCACTTACCGAATTTCCTCCTTTATTCTCTCGTAAATCCAAAATAGCGACTTCTTTATCCCTAAATTCTTTTGCATATTTCAAAAATTCTTTTTCTATACTATCATCTATCCTTTCACTAATTGGCATTTGTGTTATCTTCAGTATAGGAATTCCATTTTTTTCTTTAT
>JAUNGR010000097.1 GCA_030524485.1 bacterium
TGATTGAGTATACTAAAACTAACAAAAGGAACGAAATAAAAACAAGGAGGTACAAACCACCAAAAACAGAGGCAACCCTCAGGAAACATCCACCACTTCCTTTTTCTAAATCAAAATTTCTTTTTTCTTTATGAAAGGGAAAGTGCTTTAAGAAGAAATATCCAAAGGGTATCCACTCTATAATACGACGAGAAAGTATTATAAAGAAGAGAAGTCCTGCAGGAAATGAGTCTTCTTAGAAGCGATTTTCAAAATAGGAGAAGATTCTTAAAAAATGAGAAGGGACTCTTAGAATTCAAGAAGAGAAAGAATCAGAGAAAAGAAGAAAGGTAAGGATAAAAAACAAAGATAATCGAGGGTTTTATCAAATACGAAAAAAAGAGAGGTAAGGGCCCATGGACAAAGCACATTAGGGGGCGGATATTAGTTGAAAAGTCAATTAATATCCGCCTTTCTTTTTGCCCTTGCATTTGATATACTAATGCTATGGATTGCCTTGCATAACGTGTTTTGCAATCCGAAAATACCTTGAGAGAGGAGAGAAGCTATGACGTGGGTTCAAACGCAGTTTCGCTCAAAAGAGAGCCGGATTCCGACGGCTGTGGATGTGCTGCTTCCCGAAAAGAGAGGGGAGAAGCTGCCGGTCTTATATTTGTTACATGATGTGGGGGAAAACCAGAGTTATTGGATTCGCCGCACGCAGATAGAAGCGATGGCAGAACAGTATCAAACGGCGGTGATTTTGCCGCAGGGAATGAACACCTTCTATATGAACACAAAAAATCAAAGACAGGTGCAGAGTTTTCTTTCAAAGGAGCTGCCGAACTTGGTGGAATTTTGGTTCGGTCTTCGCACGGATGCCGAATCAGCGGCCATTGCGGGGAGAGGTATGGGAGGCTTTGGAGCTGCTTATAGCTGTCTAAAGCATCCCGAGACCTTTGGTTTTGCAGCGGCCTTCTTGCGGAAAAACCCGCAGGAATATTATGTAAGGGCAGAGCTTGCAAGGGAGGAAAAGGTGACTCCTCAATGGATTTGGGGAGAGCAGGCCGAGTGGGAGGCTTTGGGCTTGGAAGCTGCCTTTTGCGAACTGCAAAAGCAGGGAAAATTTTTGGATTGGCAGAGTGACGAAGGAAGCCCAAATACGAGTTGGGAGAGTACCTGTCGGGAGGAGCAAAGCTTTTTGGAACAGGTACTTGTGCATTTGCAGAAACAGGCAGGTATTGTGGGGAGAGAGGAAGGTGAGAGAAGGTGAATCTGTTTCAAATACAATTGTACTCGGAGTGCTTGAATCTGGAACTTCCGGTTTGGGTCACTCTGCCGGAGCGAGAGAAGGCCGAAAAAGAGGGCTTTAAGACGCTATGGTTGTACCACGGCGGAGGTGGTTGTCATACGGACTGGTTGACATCCACCCATGTGCAGGCCCTTGCCGAGGAGCATGGCTGGGCTTTGGTGATGCCAACTACCATGGATTCCTGTTTTGTGGATATGAATCAGGGGGAGGCATTTGGTCTCTTTGTGGGGAAGGAACTGCCCGAGAGATTGAGAGAACTTCTGCCCTGTCTTTCCCGAGAGAGGAGGCACAATGCCGTTTCTGGTTTTTCCAACGGCGGTTACGGTGCGTTGTTGGCGGGGCTGCGTTTTCCAGAAATGTATGGCTGGATTGCTGCTTTTGCGGCTGGAGATAAGGCGGATGCCGACTTTTCGTATCGTCCTTTGGAGAAGCTCCGCTTTTTTGGTGAGGGAGATTTGCACAAAAGTCCTTATAGCACAAAATGTTTGGCAGCTGAGTTGGTCAAGACAAAAAGACCTTTGCCCAAAGTGTTTCATGCCTACGGAGAGTTTGATGCATGGCGGGAGATGAACGAAAAAGTGAGGGATGACTTTTGTTCTTATGAGGGAAATCCCTATGCATATTGCAATCTGGTCGTGGAAGGGAAAGTGCACGAGTGGTCCATGTGTGAGATTGCCATTCAAAAATTTATGGAATACTACGACAGGGAAAGCCAGAGTTTTTGTGAAAAATGCACTGAAAAAAGCGGTTGATTTATAGAATGATATCTAGTATATTATGAGTTAGAGTAACGGTTCCGTAGTTCTTTGCACTTGCTGCGTTGTCCTCTTTTACAGAAGCAGGACAGAAGCGTTACGAAGAAAGATTATCTGAGCCGTCGGGCAGAAGGAGAAGAAAGACATGATTACAGTGGCAGTGGATGCGATGGGCGGTGACAATGCACCCTCCGAGATAGTGGCTGGAGCTGTGGCCGCAGTCGGGAAGCGGCAGGATATTAAGGTGCTTCTGGTCGGGAAAGAAGATGTTGTCAAAAAAGAGTTGGCAAAGCATACATACCGAGCAGAACAGATAGAACTTGTGCCTGCCTCCGAGGTGATTGAGACAGAGGAACCGCCGGTCAATGCAATTCGCCGCAAGAAGGATTCTTCGATTGTGGTAGGAATGAATCTGGTCAAACAGAAAAAAGCAGACGCTTTTGTGTCTGCGGGAAGTTCCGGAGCCATTCTGGTTGGCGGACAGGTGATAGTCGGGAGGATCAAAGGCGTAGAGCGTCCCCCGTTAGCACCGTTGATTCCCACAGAGAAGGGAGTCTCCCTTTTGATTGACTGCGGAGCAAATGTGGATGCGAGACCTTCTCATTTGGTGCAGTTTGCGAGAATGGGTTCTATCTATATGGAGCATGTACTGGGCATGAAGCAGCCAAGAGTGGCCATTGTAAACATTGGTGCAGAGGAGGAGAAGGGAAATGCTTTGGTGAAGGAGACCTTTCCGCTCCTAAAGGCATGTACCGACATCCATTTTATCGGAAGCATTGAGGCCAGAGAGATTCCGCACGGCGGTGCCGATGTCATTGTCAGTGAAGCGTTCGTGGGAAATGTGATTTTGAAGCTGTATGAGGGAGTTGGAGCAACGCTGATACACATGATTAAGGAGAGTATGCTACAGAGTGGGCTGCCGGCAAAAATCGGAGCATTGCTTGTGAAACCGGCTCTGAAGAAGAGCTTAAAGAGCTTTGATGCCACCGAGTACGGAGGGGCACCGCTGCTGGGACTGAATGGTCTGGTGGTGAAGACGCATGGAAGTTCCAAGGCGACTGAGGTCTGTAATTCCATCATTCAGTGTGTGACCTTCAAGGAACAGGGAATCAACGAGAAAATCAAAGAGAGTCTGGGCAGACAGGAAGCACAGACAAAGAACCAGCCAGAGGCATGAGAATGCGATACCAAAGATGGCGAGGAAAAAGAAAAGGTTTAAGAGAGGAAGGTAATTATGGAATTTGAAAAATTGCAGGACATTATTGCAGAGGTATTAAATGTGGACAAAGAGGATATCACATTAAATACAACATTCGTGGATGACTTAGGAGCAGATTCACTGGATATTTTTCAGATTATCATGGGCATTGAGGAGGAGTTTGGGATTGAGATTCCAAACGAAGCCGCAGAGAGCATCGTTACGGTGGGAGATGCCGTGGAGCAGATAAAGAATGCATTAAATTAAGGCTCTGGCTTGCTGTCACACGGCACAGAGGACAGAGAGGAATGCGAGAAGAGGGGCGGCCAGTGGAATCTGCGGCAGCCCCTCTTCTGAAATAAAAAAGAAAAAGGCTAGGACGAGATTAGGGAAGGAAACAATCGAGTATGCAGGACAAGTTAGAGAAGTTAAAGGAATTGGAAGAAAAGATAGGCTATCATTTTCAAGATAAGACGATGCTGCGCCATGCAATGGTTCACAGCTCCTTTGCCAATGAGCACCGTCTGGGTAAGACCAGTAGCAATGAAAGACTGGAATTTTTGGGAGATGCGGTGTTGGAGGTGGTGACCAGTGAGTTTTTGTTTCACAAGTATCCGGATATGCCAGAAGGCGATATGACCAAGCTTCGTGCCAGCACCGTGTGTGAGCCAACCTTAGCTTACTGTGCGGCAGTGATCCCTCTGGGAGAGTACCTGCTCTTAGGAAAAGGGGAGGATGCAACCGGAGGAAGAGAGAGGGACTCTGTGGTATCGGATGCCTTTGAGGCACTGATCGGAGCGATCTATCTGGATGGTGGTTTTGCTAATGCAAAAGAGTTCATCATACGCTTTGTGCTGGACGATTTGGAGCACAAGAAGCTCTTTTATGATAGCAAGACTATCCTGCAGGAAATTGTACAGAGCCGTCTGGGGCAGTCTTTGACCTATGAGTTGATTCGGGAAGAGGGACCCGACCATAATAAGAGTTTTGAGGTCTGTGTGAAGGTCGGCGATGTGGTTCTTGGAGAAGGAAGAGGAAGGACCAAAAAGAGTGCAGAACAGGTGGCAGCCTATCATGGAATTTTAAAACTGGGAGAAAAGCAGGAATAATATGTATTTAAAGAGTATAGAGATACAGGGCTTTAAGTCCTTTGCGAATAAGATTCTCTTTGCCTTCCACAATGGCATCACCGGCATCGTGGGGCCAAATGGCAGTGGAAAAAGCAACGTAGCGGATGCGGTGCGCTGGGTGTTGGGAGAACAGAGGGTCAAGCAGCTGCGAGGCGGCTCCATGCAGGATGTCATCTTTGCGGGAACCGAGACCAGAAAACCTCAGGGCTTTGCCTATGTAGCGATCACCTTGGACAATGCGGACCATGCGTTGCCAGTGGATTATGAGGAGGTGACGGTTTCTCGAAGGCTGTACCGCTCCGGAGAGAGCGAATATTTGTTAAATGGAACTCCCTGCCGTCTGAGAGACATTCATGAACTGTTTTACGACACCGGAATCGGAAAAGAGGGCTATTCCATCATCGGGCAGGGACAGATTGACAAGATTTTAAGCGGCAGACCTGAGGAGAGAAGAGAACTGTTTGATGAAGCGGCAGGCATTGTAAAATTTAAGAGGCGCAAGGCAGCAGCACAAAAAAGTCTGGAGGATGAGAGCCAAAATCTGCTGCGGGTGGCGGATATCTTAGCGGAGTTGGAAAAGCAGGTAGGCCCCCTCAAACGGCAGTCGGAGACGGCGAAAGAATATCTGCGGCTGCGGGAGGAATTGAAGGAAAAGGATGCCAATCTCTTTCTTTTAGAATGGGCAAGTGGCAAAAAGCAGTTGAGTGAGATTGAGGCGAAGGGAGAAGTGGCAGCTGCTGATTTGGAGGAGAGACGGAAGCAACAGGAGGCTCTCAAGAAGCAATATGAGGACTTTGGCAATCGGTTGGAGGTACTGGAGGCACAGCTTTTGGAGAGTCGCAAAGCCATGCAGGACTGCGAATTGAAGAAAAACCATCTGAAGGGACAGATCAATGTCTTAAAGGAACAGATTCACACAGAGCAGTTGCAGGAGGAACACATCAAAGAGAGGCTTGCGGCCATTCAGAAGGAGATTGCGGAGAAGGAAATACAAAAGCAGACCTTTTGGGAGCAGAATGGCAGCACAAAGGAGAAGGAGCAGCAGGCACAGAAGAGACTTTCCAAGGTGGAGAGCGAGCTTTTGGAGCATGAGACCGAACACAGCCGTTTGGAAGGTTTGGTGGAGCAGGATAAGAGCACTATGATGGAGCTGCTCAACCACAGGGCACAGCTGGCAGCCAGACAGCAGAGATATGAGGCTATGTTGGAGCAGGTGCAGGTGAGGCGTTCTGAGGTGAGCCAAAAGTTGCTGCGTTTTAAGACCGATGAGGTCAATCAAGATTTGCAGATGCAGGAACAGCAAACGAAGCTGGATGCGATAGAGGCAGAACAAAAAGAGCTTTTGGAGCAGAGAAAGGGCATTGAGACCATCCTTGGGGAACTGGCGGAGGAGAGAAAAAGCCAAAACCAAGCCCTTATGGAGGGGCAGCAGGAGTATCACAGGAGAAGCACCCGCTTGGAGTCTTTGCAAAATTTGGCGGAACGCTACGAAGGCTACGGCAACAGCACCCGCCGAGTGATGGAAGCCAAGGAGAGGATGAGGGGGATCCATGGCGTTGTGGCGGATTTGATTTCCTGTGAAAAATGCTATGAGACAGCGATAGAGACGGCTCTTGGCGGAAGCATTCAAAACATTGTCACGGACACGGAGGAAACCGCCAAACAGCTTATCGCTTACCTAAAAAAGAACAAGTATGGCAGAGCCACCTTTTTGCCTCTCACCAGCATAGGAAACAAAAATACGTTTCAGCAGACAGCCGCCTTGAAGGAGGAGGGCGTGCTGGGATTGGCACACAGCTTGGTGCAGGCAAAGCCAGAATATGAGGGCTTGCTGAAGTATCTCTTGGGGCGGGTGCTGGTCGTGGATACGATAGACCATGCCATCGCTTTGGCGAGAAAGTTTCAGTATACGCTGCGCATTGTGACCTTGGAAGGAGAACTTTTGAATGCAGGCGGTTCCATGACCGGTGGTGCCTTTAAGAACAACAGCAACTTGCTGGGCAGGCGCAGGGAGATTGAGGAGCTAAAACAGCAGTGCGAGCAAAGTCTGGCGGAGACCAAACGCCTGCAAAAAGAGCTGGCTTTGAGTGAGGAACTGTTGGAGGTGCAGAGAGAGGAGCTTTTGGAGGTACAAAAGCGGGAGCAGGAAGTGAGGCTACGTCAAAACACCGCCAAGCTGGAGTTGGAACAGTTTCGCCAAAAAAAGGAAGAGATTCGGGAGAATTCCTCCGATTTGGTGAGAGAAAACAGACAGTTGGAAGAACAGATTGCAGAGATCAAGAGAAATCGAGAGCAACTGGGCGGACAGCTGCAGGAGGTGGATGAGAGAAACCAGCACTTGCAGAAGGAAATTCTTCTTTTTCAGGAACAGTTGGAAGAGGAGAAGAAGGAAAGAGAGAGGCTGTTAAAGGAAGTATCCGCCGCCCAGATTGCACTCTCGGAGCAAAAACAGAGTTTACGCTTCGCCGAGGAAAATGTGCAGCGTCTCATGGCCGAACAAAAAAAGCTGCAGGAAGAGGAAGGGAACCTGTCTCAGGGAGGCAGCGATACCAAGGGAGTCATCCAAAAGAAGGAGGAACAGATCAAGGAGCTTTTGGAGCAGATTGCAAGGGAAGAGGAGGCCAGAGGGCAGCAGGAAAGAAGGATTTTGCAGCAGGAGGAGGAGAAAAACCGAGTGAACCGCTCCCAAAAGACTATTTTTGGCGAACAGGATACTTTGACCGAACAGGTGCAGGGCTTGGATAGAGAGGTGTATCGTCTGGAAACACAGAGGGAGAAGGCAGCGGAGAGGATGGAGTCCCTAAGCAGCTATATGTGGAAGGAGTACGAACTCACCTTACAGAATGCACAGGCATTTTTGAGGAGCGAGTGGGACAATCCGAGCAGGCTGCACAGCGAAACCGAAAGCCTAAAGGAAGCCATACGAAAGCTCGGAGCCGTGAACGTCAATGCCATCTCCGATTACACGGAGCTTTCCGGTCGCTATGCATTTATGAAGGGTCAGCATGACGATTTGGTGGCGGCGAAGGAGGCTTTGCTTCAAATCATTGAGGAGCTGGATGCGGGAATGCGCAGGCAGTTTGAGGAGAAGTTTGGAGAAATCCGCCGAGAGTTTGACAGGGTTTTCAAGGAAATGTTTGGCGGCGGGCATGGAGAGCTGGAGCTGATGGAGGGAGACATATTAGAGACCGGCATTCAGATTATCTCACAGCCCCCAGGGAAGAAGTTGCAAAATATGATGCAGCTTTCCGGAGGAGAGAAGGCCTTGACGGCCATCGCACTGCTCTTTGCGATTCAGAATCTAAAGCCCTCTCCCTTCTGTCTGTTGGATGAGATTGAGGCAGCTTTGGACGATTCCAATGTGGATCGCTTTGCAGGTTACTTGCATAAGCTGACCAACCATACCCAATTCATTGTGATTACTCACCGAAGGGGAACCATGGTGGCAGCGGACAGATTGTACGGCATTACCATGCAGGAGAAGGGAGTTTCGGCTCTGGTTTCGGTCAGTCTGATTGAGGATGAGCTGGAAACAGAAAAAATCGGGTGATGGCAGAAGAAAAGTCAGAAAAAGAAGAGACAGGAGGCAGGAATATGGCGGGATTTTTTAGCCGTCTGGTACAGGGACTGAATAAGACAAGGGATAACATCGTTGCAGGCATTGATTCGATTTTCAATGGGTTTTCGGCCATCGATGACGATTTCTATGAGGAAATCGAAGAAACCTTGATTATGGGAGATTTGGGCATCCAGACAACAACGGCGATTGTGGAGGAGCTGCGCAAAACCGTGAAGGAGCAGCACATCAAGGAGCCGACAGAGTGCAAGCAGGTGCTGATTGAGAGCATCAAAAAACAGATGGATTTGGGCGAGAACGCTTACGAGTTTGAGCATCGCCCCTCCGTGGTGCTGATGATAGGCGTGAATGGGGTGGGAAAAACCACCTCGGTGGGCAAATTGGCCGGACAGCTCAAGGATGAGGGAAAGAGAGTGATTGTGGCAGCGGCCGACACCTTCCGTGCGGCGGCGATTGAACAACTCACAGAATGGGCCAACCGTGCTGGTGTGGAAATCATTGCCCAGCAGGAGGGCTCAGATCCAGCGGCGGTTATTTACGATGCGGTGGCGGCGGCGAAGTCCCGCCATGCGGACGTGCTGATTTGTGACACGGCGGGTCGTCTGCACAACAAGAAAAATCTGATGGAAGAGTTGAAAAAAATCAACCGCATCATAGAGAGAGAGTATCCAGATGCCTACCGTGAAACCTTAGTGGTTCTTGATGGAACCACCGGACAGAATGCTTTGGTGCAGGCCAAACAATTCATGGAGGTGGCTGACATCACCGGCATCGTTCTCACCAAGTTAGACGGAACCGCCAAGGGAGGCATTGCAGTGGCAATTCAGTCCGAACTTGGCATTCCGGTGAAATATGTGGGAGTGGGGGAGAAGATTGACGATTTGCAAAAATTCAACGCAGACGAGTTTGTCAATGCTCTGTTCCAACAGAATACAAAACAGTAAGAAAGAGGAAAAAGACATGGAAGAATTGACATTGGAGAAGTTTGAGGAAGCGACTGAGGTCGTCAGCAAGGTGACTTCAGAGACAAAGTTGGTGTACAGTGAGTATTATTCAAATCTGACCGGAAATAAGGTATATTTTAAGCCGGAAAATATGCAGTACACCGGAGCCTACAAGGTAAGGGGAGCGTATTACAAAATCAGCACCCTGAGCGAGGAGGAGAAGAAGAAGGGATTGATCACGGCATCGGCAGGCAACCACGCACAGGGAGTTGCCTATGCGGCAAAGCTCGCAGGCATTCCGGCGACGGTGGTAATGCCTACCGTGACACCTTTGATGAAGGTGAACCGCACAAGAAGTTATGGGGCAGAGGTGATTCTGCACGGGGAGGTGTTTGATGAGGCCTGTGCCTATGCCTATCAGTTGGCAGACGAGCATGGCTATACCTTTGTGCATCCCTTTGACGATTTGGATGTAGCGACAGGACAGGGAACCATTGCGATGGAAATCATCAAGGAGCTGCCGACGGTGGATTACATTTTGGTTCCAATTGGTGGAGGCGGTCTCTGTACCGGTGTGGCTACTCTTGCCAAGATGTTGAACCCCAAGATTCATGTCATCGGCGTGGAGCCAGCGGGAGCCAACTGTATGCAGGAATCGCTGCGTCAGGGCAAGGTTGTGGAGCTTGCGGGAGTGAATACCATTGCCGACGGTACGGCTGTAAAGAAACCGGGGGAGAAACTTTTCCCGTATATCCAGAAAAATGTGGATGAAATCATCACTGTGGAGGACTCCGAGTTGATTGTGGCCTTCTTGGATATGGTGGAAAACCACAAGATG
>JAUNGR010000098.1 GCA_030524485.1 bacterium
CAATCCATAATACATAAAAATGCAATAATAAGTAAAGAAACGATAAAAAAGAAAAGGGAAAAGAGGTTTTAGGACGATGGATAAGAAGGCTCCGATAGGAATATTCGATTCTGGTGTGGGAGGTTTGACGGTAGCGAGAGAGATTATTCGCCAGATACCGGAAGAGAGAATTGTATACTTTGGAGATACCGCAAGGCTGCCTTATGGGAGCAAGTCAAAGGACAATATCATTCGTTATTCCAGACAGATTATCCGTTTCCTGAGAACAAAGGATGTGAAGGCGATCGTGATTGCCTGCAACACAGCCAGTGCCTATGCACTGGAGACGGTGTCCAAGGAGTCCGATATTCCGATTATCGGGGTGATCAATGCGGGGGCAAGAGCGGCGGCAGCGGCAACCAGAAATGGAAAAATCGGAGTGATTGGGACAAGGGGAACCATACAGAGTGGCATCTATACCAAGGTGCTTCAGGAGCTGAAACCGAGCGTTCAAGTGACGGGAAAGGCTTGCCCTCTCTTTGTTCCTCTGGTGGAGGAGGGCTTGCTGCACGATTCCGTGACGGATGAGATTGCTTCCCGCTACCTGAGCGATTTGAAGGGAAAGTACATCGATACGCTGGTGCTGGGCTGCACACACTATCCTTTGTTGCGCTCCACACTGCGCCGTTTGTTGGGGGAGAGTGTCACCTTGGTAAATCCTGCCTATGAGACGGCAATCGAATTGAGGGAGCTGCTGTTGGAGCAGGGGTTGCTGCATGAGAAAAGGTCGGAGGATGAGAGCCAGGAGGACAAATATCAATTTTTTGTCAGCGATTTAGCGGAGCAGTTTACCTCCTTTGCTACGGCAATCTTGCCAAATGAGGTCAAGAAGACAAAGCAGATTGACATTGAAACCTATTAAAAGAGCACGAAAAGAAGAGAAGATTTGTGAAGAAAGAGAGAAAAGCTTGCGGGTGGGAAAGGCACTAAGGGCTTTTGCCTTGCATAGAATAAAGGTAAGGAATGCATAAGGTGGCTCTCTTTGAAAACATTTCTGAAACCCTTGACGGCAAGTGAAGAGAGAACATATCTGGAACGCTGCCAGAATGGAGAGGACGAGGCAAAAAAAACATTGATTGAACATAATATGCGCTTGGTGGCTCATATTGTGAAAAAATATCAGGGAACGGGTTACGATGCAGAAGATTTGTTGTCTGTGGGAACCATAGGTTTGATTAAGGCGGTGAATACCTTTCGCATGGAAAAAGGTTCCAGACTTGCCACATATGCTGCAAAGTGTGTGGAAAATGAAATTTTGATGCTGCTGCGAGCGGGAAAGAAAAATTCCAGAGAGATTTCTCTGTATGAACCAATCGGTGTGGACAAAGACGGCGAGGCGGTCAGTCTTTTGGATGTGATGGAGATTGACGGTCGAGAGGTGTTAGATTCCATCATTTTAGAGCAGGAAGTGAAAGAATTATATCGCAGCTTTGAACTCTGCCTGAAAGATACGGAAAAAACAGTGATTCGGCTGCGGTACGGACTGTTTGGAGGCAAAGAATTTACGCAGAGAGAGATAGCCCAGCAGCTTGGAATTTCAAGGTCCTATGTGAGCCGAATCGAGAAAAAGGCATTGGAGAAGCTGCGCAGCAGATTGAGTTAGACTTAGAAAAGAAAACTGCAGGAAGAAAGAAAACTTTCTTTTTGCAGTTTTTTTTGGAAAAAGTGCTTTTTTTGAACCCAATTTTGTGCTATACTCATACCAAACTGCATAAAGATTTCTTTATATTCTGTCCGCTCTCAGAAGACAGGCGGCGGGGAAGGCGTTTGAGAGCAGGTGCAGTGTTCTGAAAAGCCAAAAACGATTTAGGAAAGGGTGATATCATATGAGAAACACATGAACAAAACTGAGGGAGAAATTGACGGAGGCATTGCAGGCTGTTTTGCCGATTATCGCACTGGTGCTGCTGCTTTGTTTCAGTATTGCCCCTATTTCTCCCAGCATTCTGCTCTGTTTTCTTTTGGGGGCGGTGCTGCTGATTGTCGGTATGATGTTTTTTACACAGGGAGCAGAGATGGCTATGACCCCGATGGGAGAGCGCATCGGCATAACCCTGACAAAGACAAAGAAACTGTGGCTGATTGTTCCTCTCGCCTTTATTTTGGGAGTGATTATCACCGTTTCCGAACCCGACTTGCAGGTGCTGGCAGAGCAGGTCCCTTCCATTCCGAATCAAGTGTTGATTTGGTCTGTGGCAGCCGGAGTGGGAGTCTTTTTGGTGGTTGCGATGCTGCGTATGTTGTTTGGAATTGCATTGCCGCCGCTGTTTGTAACCTTCTATGCGATTGTATTTATACTGGCCTTTTTTGTTCCTAAGGATTTTTTGAGTGTATCCTTTGACTCTGGTGGTGTGACCACAGGACCGATGACGGTTCCCTTTATCATGGCTCTGGGCATCGGTGTCTCCTCCATCCGTGGAGACCGCCATGCAGCGGATGATAGCTTTGGTTTGGTGTCTCTGTGTTCCATAGGTCCGATTCTGGCGGTATTGATTTTGGGCATGATTTACAATCCACAGGAGGCTGCCTATGTGCCGCCGAGCATTCCGGAAATTCAGGATTCCGTGGAACTGTGGCAACTGTTTCAGGTGGGGCTGCCAAAGTATGTAGAGGAGATTGCGATTTCTCTGCTCCCCATTATTTTGTTCTTTGGCATATTTCAGATTTTCCTGCTGAAGCTTACAAAAAGAAATTTGGTCAAGATTTTGATTGGTTTGGTTTATACTTATGTGGGATTGGTCTTATTTTTGACCGGAGCCAATGTCGGCTTTATTCCGGCCGGAAATTATCTGGGACAGGTGATTGCCGGTCTGCGTTATCCGATTATTATTGTGCCCATCGGTATGGTAATTGGCTATTTTATCGTCAAAGCCGAGCCAGCAGTGTATGTGTTAAATAAGCAGGTGGAGCAGATTACGGATGGAGCGATTTCCGCAAAGATGATGGGAAGTTGTCTCTCTCTTGGCGTGGCCTTTTCTTTGGGCTTAGCGATGGTGAGAGTGCTGACTGGCATCTCGATTCTATGGTTTTTGATTCCCGGTTACGGCATCGCGCTGGGCATCTCCTTCTTTGTGCCAAAGATTTATACGGCCATTGCCTTCGACTCCGGCGGCGTGGCTTCCGGACCGATGACGGCCACTTTCTTGCTCCCCTTTGCACAGGGAGCTTGCATGGTGTTGGGAGGCAACATTGTGACAGATGCGTTTGGCGTGGTGGCTATGGTAGCGATGACTCCGTTGATTGCCATTCAGATTCTGGGATTGGTGGCACAGATGCAGAAGAAGAAACAGACGGTCGCAACTCCAGTGCTCACTGCTTCAGCGGAGGCTGCCAGAGCGTTTGAGATGTTGGATGACGATGCGATTATTGAGCTGTAGGTAAGTGGCAAGGCAGGTAAATAAACTCCAAAAGACGAGAAGGAAGGTGGGGAGGAAGACCCATGAGTGAATTGTTCTGGATGGTGAATATTATCAACCGCAACCAGTCCAAACGGTTTAAGGATTTTTATAAAGAGAGTGGTATCTCGGTGATGTTTGAGACCGTAGGTGCCGGAACCGCAGTGAGTGAGATGTTGGACTATTTTGGTCTGGAGGCATCCGAAAAGCTGATTTTGTTTTCGGTGGTGAGCGGAGAACAGTGGACGAAGATAAAAAAAGGTCTGCAAAACAGGCTAAAAATTGACATTCCGGGCACCGGAATCGCCTTTATTATTCCTATGAGCAGCATAGGCGGAAAAAAGGCACTGCTGTTTTTTACAGATGGACAGAATTTCCAGAAAGGAGAGGAAACGGTTTTGAAGAATACGGAGAATGAGCTGCTGGTGGTGATTCTGAATCAGGGATACAGCCATATCGTGATGGACGCTGCCAGAAGTGCGAATGCTTCCGGTGGAACCGTGATTCATGCGAAGGGAACAGGAATGCAGCAAGCGGAGCAATTCTTGGGAGTTTCGTTGGTAGCGGAGAAGGAGATTATCTTTTTGGTTGCAAAGAGAAAGGATAAAAATCGAATTATGAGAGCGATTATGGATCAGGCAGGGTTGGAGAGCAAGGCTCGTTCCATCGTGTTTTCCCTGCCCGTGACCAGCACGGCGGGAATGCGTCTGTTGGAGTATGACGAAAGTTAAGCCATGAGAGCTTGGATTCTGCATCCTTTTGGTAAAAGTTTTGAAAAATTAAGAAAAAACATTGTCACCCTCTGAAAATATGTTTATAATGGGCTGTGAGAGTGCAAACAGAATATAAGGAGGGAAAGGTTTATGGCAATTTTAGTGACAGGTGGTGCTGGTTATATCGGAAGCCACACATGTGTGGAACTGCTGAACGAAGGATATGAGGTTGTGATTGTTGACAACTTGTATAATTCCAGCGAGGAAGCAGTCAGACGTGTGGAGGAGATTACCGGAAAGAAGGTAACTTTCTACGAGGCAGATTTGCTGGACAGAGCAGCTATGGAGAAGATTTTTGAGGAGCAAAAGATTGATTCCGTGATTCATTTTGCTGGTCTGAAGGCAGTGGGAGAGTCGGTGAGAAAGCCGTTGGAGTACTATCACAACAATATCACGGGGACTTTGATTTTGTGTGATGTGATGCGCAATCATGGGGTAAAGAACATTGTGTTCAGCTCTTCCGCAACCGTCTACGGGGATCCGGCCTTTGTGCCGATCACCGAGGAGTGTCCGAAGGGAAAGATTACCAACCCATACGGACAGACCAAAAGCATGTTGGAGCAGATTTTGACTGACTTGAATGTGGCAGACCCAGAGTGGAATGTCATTTTGCTGCGCTACTTCAATCCGATTGGTGCACATGAGAGCGGAAGAATCGGCGAGGACCCGAAGGGCATCCCGAACAATCTGGTACCCTACATTGCACAGGTGGCAGTCGGAAAACTGAAGTGTGTGGGTGTCTTTGGAAACGATTATGACACACCGGATGGCACAGGCGTGCGCGACTACATCCATGTGGTAGATTTGGCTAAAGGACATGTGAAGGCAATTCAAAAGTTGGCGGACAAGGAAGGCGTTCTCATTTATAATCTGGGTACAGGACACGGCTATAGTGTTTTGGATGTGATAAAAGCATACGAGAAAGCTTGCGGCCGTCCGATTCCTTATGAGATAAAGGGAAGAAGAGCGGGCGACATTGCAACCTGCTATGCCGATTCCAAGAAAGCCGAGAGAGAGTTGGGCTGGGTTGCCGAGAAGGGAATCGAGGAGATGTGTGCCGATTCTTGGAAGTGGCAATCCATGAATCCGAACGGTTACCGCAAGGAAGGCGAATAGAATTTTGAGGACAACCTCAATGGGGAAGTACGGAAAAAGAACTTCCCTGTTGAGGTTTTTTTATAGGAAAGTTCTTGCTTTATCCTTGCCCTTTTGAGAAAAATATGCTATACTATTTCTTGATAAGATATTTATTTTTGGGGTTGCAGATGGAGAACCGGTAGATGTGAGAGGGAAAGGAGTGCCGTGTTCTGTAAGACAAACAGTGGACAGCTCGTGGGGATTGACGGGCAGATGATACAGGTGGAGGCAGATGTCAGCGATGGTCTGCCTAGCTTTGAGATGGTGGGATACTTGGCAGCGGATGTGAGGGAGGCGAAGGAGAGGGTGCAGACGGCTCTTCGCAATTCGGGGATTTCTCTGCGGCCTAAGCGGGTGATGGTTAATTTTTCTCCTGCCAATGAGCGAAAGGAGGGAAGTTATTTTGATATGGCAATAGCGATTGCCGTGCTGGTGGCATATGCCATATTGCCGGAGGGACCTTTTTTGAAAGCTGCTTTTTTTGGCGAGCTGGGCCTAGATGGGACGATTCGAGGCGTGAAAGGGATACTTTCTCTGGTGCTTGCCGCAAAGAGAAGGGGAATCGCTCGCTGTTTTGTGCCGAGGGCAAATCGCAGGGAAGCCTCGATGGTGGAAGGCATAGAGAGTGTGGGAGTGGCTTCCTTGGAGGAGTTGATTTTGATTTTAAAGGGAAACAGGGAAGCTGAGATGCTTGCACAGGAGGGGGAGATAGGGCAAGGAGAGAGGAGTTTGGCAGGGGAGTTGGACTTTTCAGAGGTGAAGGGGGAGGCGGTGTTGCGTCGAGCTTCGGAGATTGCAGCAGCGGGACAGCATAATTTGCTCTTTATCGGACCTCCAGGGAGTGGAAAAACAATGGTTGCCCGAAGGATTCCAAGCATTCTTCCTCTGCTCTCGCAGGAGGAGAGATTGGAGGTCTCTCAGGTTTATAGTGTCTGTGGTCTTTTGAACGAAGAAAGACCTTTTGTCTATGAGAGACCGTTTCGGAGTCCGCATCACAGTGTGACCCTGCAGGCCATGACCGGAGGCGGAGCTGTGCCCAAGCCCGGAGAATTATCTCTTGCCAGTAAGGGCGTGCTTTTTTTGGATGAGTTGGCGGAGTTTCAAAGGGGAACCTTGGAGGTGCTGCGTCAGCCTTTGGAGGAGGGGAAAATACATGTGGCGAGGGTACAGGGAGCCTTTGTCTTTCCAGCAGATATGATGTTGGTGGCAGCAACCAATCCTTGTCCCTGTGGTTACTATCCGGACCGCAATCAGTGCATTTGCTCCACAAGGCAGGTAAAGCGGTATTTGGGAAAGATTTCAAAGCCTTTGCTGGACAGAATAGACATCCGTGTGGAAGCGAAGCCTCTTCGCTACGAGGAAGCCTTTGGGCAGGAGAGAGGGGAGAGTTCGGCACAGATTCGAGCCAGAGTGGAGAAGGCAAGACAGAGACAGAGGGAGCGTTTTTGGGGGAGTGCTATTTCGGTCAATGGAAGGATGAGAGCAAAGGATTTGAAGCGGTATTGTCAGATGGATGCTGCCGCAGAGCGATTTTTGCAGCGATTTTTTCAGGAACAGCCCTTCCATATGCGCAGCTATGAGAAGAGTCTTAAGGTGGCGAGAACGATTGCCGATTTGCAGGGGGAAGAGTCGATCAGAGAGGAGCACATCAAGGAAGCCATATTTTATCGCAGGGCAGCAAGCGAGTACTGGGGAGGGGGATGGCTGTGAGCGAGAGGGAGAGAGAAAGGGAGAAGATAGTTTTATTTTGGCTGATGCAGATAGAGGGAATCGGTCCAGTGAAGCTAAGGCAATGTTATGAGAAGACCGGAAGTTTTGCCTGCCTATATAATATAGAAGAAAAAGAAGCGATGGAGAGAAAACTCTTCTCTGAGACGGATTGGAGGCACCTTCAGCAGGCCAAAAAACACTTTGCAGAGAGGGAGGAAAGCTATCATACTTTGGCAGAGAGAGGAATACAGTTTATTAGCTTTCTGGACGAGAGCTACCCCAAGAGGTTGCTTTTCTTGCACGACCGTCCGGCGGCTTTGTTTGTGAGAGGAAAGCTTCCGAGTGAGGGAGCCAGTGCTGCGATAGTGGGAGCAAGAAATTGCAGCCTCTATGGCAAAAGTTTCACCGAGTATCTGGCAAGAAAGTTAAGTGAGCAGGGCATACAGATTGTGAGTGGGCTGGCAGCGGGAATCGATGGAGCCGCTCACAGAGGAGCACTGGAAGCGGGAGGAGAGACCTTCGGAGTTTTGGGCTGTGGTATCACACGCTGTTATCCGGATGAGAACTATCCCCTCTATGAGGCAATGTTGACGCAGGGAGGTGTGATATCGGAGTATGCCCCTTCGGTTTTGCCGCTTGCAGGAAACTTTCCAGCGAGAAATCGCATCATCAGCGGTCTTGCGGATGCGATTTTGGTGATGGAGGCGGGGGAGAGGAGTGGAGCTTTGATTACGGTGGAGATGGCTTTGGAGCAGGGAAAGGAGATTTTTGCATTGCCGGGGAGAGCAACGGACCGTCTAAGCCGAGGTTGTAACCGCCTGATTCAAAACGGAGCTTCTATTCTCTTAACAGGAGAAGAGGTGCTGGATTATTTTAGTTTGCGTTACCAGAAAAAGCTAAATGTTTATGAAAAAAATATAAATAGGCTTGCAAAGCCCCAAAAAATGTTGTATAGTTTCCTAGATTCCGAGCCGAAATGCTTGGAGGAGATTGTAAAGAAGACGGGGATGGGGGTCAGCACCTGTGTCAACGCTTTGCTGGAGTTGGAGCTGCAAGGATATATCCGACAGACAGCAGGTTTGTTTTATCGAATACAGAGCCAGACCTAGCCTTTCTAGGGAGAGAAGGCAGGCAAGGAGCTGGCTGTGGAGCAATCCGATATCCCAACACCATAGAATGAGAAGAGGGAGCCAAAGGAGTCAGAAATGTCAAAGAATTTAGTAATTGTGGAATCACCGGCCAAAGTGAAAACAATCAAAAAGTTTCTGGGAAATACGTTTGAGGTGGATGCATCAAACGGGCATGTGAGGGATTTGCCCAAGAGCCAGCTTGGAATTGATGTGGAACATGATTATGAGCCGAAATATATTACCATCCGAGGAAAGGGAGACATTCTTGCAAAGCTACGCAAGGAAGTGAAGAAGGCCGACAAGATTTATCTGGCAACGGACCCAGATCGAGAGGGAGAGGCAATCTCTTGGCATCTGATGAAGGCACTGAAGTTAGATGAATGGAAGGATAAGAAGGTATATCGCATTACCTTCAATGAAATCACCAAGAATGCGGTGAAGGCTTCCTTAAAGGCACCGCGAGACATCAACATGGCTCTGGTGGATGCCCAGCAGACCCGCCGTATGCTGGATCGCATGGTGGGTTATACCATCAGCCCCTTGCTTTGGGCGAAGGTAAAGAGAGGTCTGTCCGCTGGGCGAGTACAGTCGGTGGCTCTGCGTATGATCTGTGACAGGGAGGAAGAAATCAACGCTTTCATTCCGGAGGAGTACTGGAATCTGGAGGCTTATCTCAAACCGACTGCCGCCAAGAAGGCATTGGTGGCAAAGTTTTATGGCAATGGCTCTGGAAAGCAGGCGATAGCCAACCGTGCACAGGTGGATGAGATTTTAAAAAATCTGGAAGGACAAAGCTTTGTGGTGGACGAGGTCAAGCAGGGAGAGAGGAGCAAGAAGGCCCCTCTGCCCTTTACCACCAGTACTCTGCAGCAGGAGGCTTCTAAGACCCTGAATTTTTCTACGCAAAAGACAATGCGATTGGCACAGCAACTCTATGAGGGAATAGACATCAAAGGACATGGGACCATCGCATTGATTACGTATCTGCGTACCGACTCCACCCGTGTAGCGGAGGAAGCAGATGTCGCTGCAAGAAGTTACATCAAGGAGCAGTTTGGGGAGAAGTATGTGGCTGCGAGGGAGGACCATCCTTTGAGTGGCAAAAAGGTACAGGATGCCCATGAGGCGATTCGTCCCACCGATGTCACTTTGACTCCGGTAAAGGTGAAGGAGTCCCTGAGCCGCGATTTGTTCCGTCTCTATCAGTTAATTTGGAAGCGATTCACAGCAAGCCGCATGGGGGCTGCTCTTTACGAGACCACATCTGTCAAGATAAAAGCAGGAAAATATACCTTCACAATGGCAGCGTCCCGTCTGCTGTTTGATGGCTTTTTGTCCGTCTATGCCGACGATGAGGAGAAGGAAGAAAAGAACCAGCTGTTGGCAAAGCTCTCAAAGGGAGAGGTTTTGGAGCTGGAGAGGTTGGAGGAGAGCCAGCACTTTACACAGCCGCCAGCTCACTATACGGAGGCTTCTCTGGTTAAGGCGATGGAGGAGCAGGGCATAGGCCGTCCGA
>JAUNGR010000099.1 GCA_030524485.1 bacterium
ACTCCTCCCACCGCCTAAAGGCAATGGGTTTCCGTGCTAAAAATTTTTATGAAGGTAACAGTTGCGATTGATTCTTTTAAGGGAAGTATGTCCTCAATGGAAGCGGGATATGCCATAGCGGAAGGCGTGAGAAGAGTGTATCCGAAAGCTGAGGTGGCCGTGAGACCTTTAGCAGACGGAGGAGAGGGAACCGTGGATGCCTTGGTAGCGGGTATGAGTGGAAGCTATCATCAGGTGACGGTGACGGGACCCTTGGGAGAGCCGGTCTGTGCCAAATATGGCATCCTTGAGAGCACAGGGACAGCCATCATGGAGATGTCACAGGCAGCCGGTATCACACAGGTGCCGCCGGAGAAGAGAAATCCTCTGTATACCACCAGCTACGGAGTCGGGGAGATGATTCGGGATGCCATTCAAAAGGGTTGCCGCCGCTTTATCATAGGAATCGGAGGCAGTGCCACCAACGATGGAGGCATTGGGATGCTACAGGCTCTTGGTTACGATTTCTTGGACGCACAGGGTCGTCAAGTGCCTTTTGGAGCGAGAGGATTGGAGGTTTTGGAGTCCATTTCAGACCATTATGTCATTCCGGAGTTAGCAGAGTGTCAATTTTACATTGCCTGCGATGTGACCAATACCCTCTGCGGAGAAAAGGGTTGCAGTGCTGTCTTTGGACCACAGAAGGGAGCAACTCCTTCCATGATTATGCAGATGGATAAGTGGCTGGCTTACTATGCGGCGATGGCGAGAGAAAAATTTCCAAAAGCAAATCCCAAGCAGGCTGGAACTGGAGCGGCGGGAGGTCTGGGCTTTGCCTTTTTGACCTTCACCAATGCGGTACTGGAGTCGGGAATCAAGCTGGTGCTGGAGGAAACCAAGTTGGCAGAGTACGTTCAGGATGCGGATGTGGTGATTACCGGAGAGGGACGCATGGACGAGCAGACGGCAATGGGCAAGGCACCGGTGGGAGTGGCAAGACTGGCAAAGAAGTATGGAAAAACGGTTCTGGCCTTCAGTGGAGCCGTGACAAGGGATGCCGTGGCCTGCAATGCAGCTGGAATCGATGCCTTCTTCCCAATTTTACGCTCGGTTTGTACCTTGGAGGAAGCCATGAAAACGGCACAGGCAAAACAAAATATGGCGGATACGGTAGAGCAGGTATTCCGTCTCATGAAAGCAACGAAGGAGGCAAAAGAGTAAGATGACAGCAGAATTTACAACTTTGGGAGCGTTACTGGGCTTGGCACTTGCCATTGTCCTGATTATTAAGAAAGTGCAACCAGCTTATAGCCTGATTTTAGGAGCCTTGGTTGGCGGTCTTGTGGGTGGCGGTGGTCTGGACACCACGGTGAGCACCATGATTACGGGAGCACAGAGTATGATGTCTTCCGTGTTGCGAATTTTGACCTCCGGTGTCTTGGCAGGAACGCTGATTAAGACCGGAGCGGCAGAGTGCATTGCAGAGTGGATTGTGAAAAAGCTTGGAGATAAGAGAGCCGTCATGGCTATCTCGATTGCCGCTATGGTAATCTGTGCGGTTGGTGTGTTTATTGATATCTCTGTTATCACGGTGGCACCGATTGCATTAGCGATTGCACAGAGAGCTGGTTACAGCAAGAAAATGGTGCTGTTAGCGATGATTGGCGGAGGAAAGGCAGGAAATATTCTCTCCCCAAACCCCAACACCATTGCGACAGCCGAAGCCTTTGAGTTGAACTTAACGGCTTTGATGATGAAGAACCTGATTCCGGCATTGGCAGCCCTCGTGGTAACAGTACTTTTGGCTTCTTTATTGGAGAAAAAGGGAACTTGTGATATCACAACGGCAGACCTAGAAGACAGAAGTGGAAAAACGCTGCCATCCATCGCCGCCGCCGCAGCAGGTCCTCTGGTGGTAGTCCTGCTCTTAGCTCTGCGTCCCATCTGCAATATCACGGTGGACCCATTGATTGCCCTTCCAGTGGGTGGTCTGGTGTGTGTGCTAGCGACTGGACAGATAAAACAGTTTAGCCATTATGCGGAGTTTGGACTGAGCAAGGTAGTTGGCGTGTCTGTGTTGTTGATTGGCACAGGAACCATAGCAGGAATCATCAAGGATTCTGCTTTGCAGAACGACGTATTGTTCTTACTGGAGTACTTCAATATGCCAGCCTTTGTTTTGGCACCTCTTTCCGGAATCTTGATGGCAGGAGCAACCGCTTCTACCACAGCAGGAGCAACCGTTGCTTCTCAGACCTTTGCATCAACCTTGGTGGCAGCAGGCATACCCGCACTCTCTGCAGGAGCTATGATTCACGCAGGAGCAACGGTGATTGACTCCTTGCCGCACGGTTCCTTCTTCCACGCAACCGGAGGCTCTGTGAACATGAGCATCAAGGAAAGACTGCGTTTGATTCCCTATGAGGCTTGCGTGGGTCTTACCAGTACAGTGGTAGCAACCTTACTGTATCTGATTGGAATGTAATCTGTAATGCAAAAGTAAGTGAAAAAGAGAGGATAAAAAGATAAGGTGGCGTTGTCCTTGGATGTGACAACACCACCTTTTGACTTTAAAGTCTTAGTCTGGCTTAGATTGCCGAGGTTAGGCATCCTCGTCCTCTTCTTCTGCAATCACACCAAAAATACTGCCCATGGTGCCCATAACGGTAGCGACTACAAATAAAATCAAAAGAAGAACCAAACCTAAAAATCCCATAATAAAATCCATAAGCATCCCTCACTTTCCGAAACGGTCATCTTTTAGTGGTATCATACCACAAAACAAGAAGAAAGTATAGCAAGAAAGTATTAGCAATCCAGCTTGGGATATTTGCGGCGGATGATAAGAAAACAAAGCAAGTGAGCCGCTGCTGTGATAGCCCAAGAAACCGGATAGGAGTAGTACAGAACCGACAGGCTTCTATCCAGTGCAAATACGGTGAAAATCCACACGATGCGCAGACCGCAGGCTCCGGTGAGGGAGACAATCATCGGAAGGATTGAGTATCCCAGCCCTCTCATGCTGCCTACAAGAGTGTCCATGATTCCACAGAGAAAGTAGGAGCTGCAGATAATGACAATACGCAGGGAAGCGTAGGAAATCACCTCGGGGTCGCTGGAATAAATATGAAGCAGGGCATCGGAGAAGGTAATGGCCAAAAGACCACTGCCGAGACCGACCACCGTGACACAGGCAAGACAAATGCACAGCACTCGGTTAATGCGTTTGAACTGTTTCGCACCATAGTTTTGGCTGGTAAAGCTTAGATTGCTTTGGTAAAAGGCATTCATCGCGACATAAATAAAGCCCTCGATGTTGGAGGAGGCTGTATTTCCGGCCATGGCGATGGAGCCGAAGGAGTTTACGGAGGATTGAATCAGTACGTTGGATACGGAAAAAATCGCTCCCTGCATACCGGCCGGAAGACCGATGCGGACAATCTTAAAAAATTTGCTTTTGTGCAGCTTAATTTGTCTAGGATGCAGGCGCAAGGCTCCAGGCATCCGCATCAGAGAGCGAAGCACAAGAAAACAGGATACAACCTGAGAGATAACCGTTGCAAGGGCTACACCTTCCACTCCCATATGTAATGCAATCACAAAAAATAGATTCAAAATGACGTTGATGATACCGGCGAGAAGCAGAAAATACAGAGGTCTCTTGGTATCTCCGATGGCTCTCAAAATCGCACTGCCGAAGTTATAGAGCATGATGACAGGCATTCCTGCAAAATAAATCTTCATATACAGGGATGCTTGGTTGAGCACGTCCTCCGGCGTTCCCATCAGAACCAGCAAAGGTTTGGAGGCACTGATGCCAACCACAACCAAAAGCAAACTGGAAAGCAAGCTGGTCATAATAGCGGTATGAACCGTGTCGCTGATGTTTTGCTCATCCTGTGCTCCATAATAGCGAGCCACTAAGACATTGACACCGACCGAAAAACCGATGAAAACGTTAATCAAAAGGTTAATCAGAGCACCGGTGGATCCGACGGCAGCGAGAGCCTGACTGCCCACATAGTGGCCGACTACCACAATGTCTGCGGCATTAAAGAGCAGCTGTAAAATACTGGACAGCATCAGCGGGATGGCAAAGATTAAAATTTTGCCAAGCAAAGGTCCATGACACATGTCGATTTCGTAAGACATCTTTTTCATACATCAAAAATCTCCTTCACACATGAAATCCACTCATTTTTTGGGTGTTTTGAATTTGGTATTTTTTTAGTGTACCACAGGTGGAAGGGTTTTACAATCTCTATACTCTTTTGGACTCATGGAATATTTTTCTTTAAAAATACGATAAAAATAGCTGGTGTTGTCATATCCCACATAGGAGATGATATCGGAGATGGACAACTTGGTATTGCGAAGAAGCTCCACTGCTTTGTGGAAGCGTTTTGTCTGCAAAAGTTCTTTGTAAGTGCTTCCAGTATAGCGTTTAATCAGCTTGCTCAGGTAATAGATGGACTGTTTGTGCTGTGCAGACAGCTCCGTGAGCGAGGCGTTGCGATAATTCTCCTCGATGTAGCGCAGACAGGAGAAGACCAAATTTTGCTCGTAACAGTCTGGTTCATTTTGGTTGATTTTATCGGTGTAGTTTAAGAGATTCAAAAATAACAGTCCCATGGTTGCTTGATTGATGCGTCTGCGATTGGCTTGATGATTGAGCAGAGACCAAATCATATTTTCAATCAAGTTTTGCACCGGTACAATGTCTGCCACGTGAAAGTGGATGTATCCGGCGGAGCCGGAGTCCTGACGCAGTGTTTCCACCAAAAATTCTCTGAGAACGTTCTCATCGTCCATCATGGAGAAGGCATCGTCGAAAAATTCAGGAAGTACGATAAAGTTAATGGCAATGTCTTCGGTGGAAGCAGGTAAAATTTCCTGAGAAGCATTGGGGGTCAAAAAGAGTAAGTCTCCTTCTGACAAAACTACCTGATTGGTGTCGTTGATGATGTGCGTGGTCTGTCCGGAGCACATGTACACAATCTCAATGTAATTGTGTCTGTGCTTGGGGAAATGAACAAAGCGAGTGTGGGGTCTGACATCGATTAATTTTCCCTTTTCCAGCATCTTTTTACTGTCCACAACAAAATCACGGCTCTGTGTGTACAAGTCCTGCTGAACATTTTGGCTGCCATCGAGGATGGACTGTTCCTCCGTAGTGATGGGGAGCAGTTTTTCCAGCAATTCTTTTCTCATAACGTAGTCTCCTTTCCGAGAGAGGCATAATAATACATGATATAAGCTTCACAATCGCTCGTAAATCGTCCATAAATCGTCAAAAAAAGGACAAAAAGGAAGAGAATATTGTAAAACAAATTCAATTTTATTGTATCATAGGAGAAAAACGAAGTAAAGAAAGTGCACAAAATAGAAGCAAAATGTTTCCAAAAGTGAGCCAATTTAACAAAAAAACAAAGAGACTGTGAAAAAAACAACGAGTGGAATTCCCGAAGGAAAGGCACTCGTTGTGAAAAAAAGAAAAGTTTATTTTACATTCTGAGATTCGTTCTTCTCATATAAGAACTTTTCTGGAAGTGTTACATGGAAGTCTCTTGCCAAATCACGGAAGTTCTGTGGAGTGATGGTCTGCAGTTTGGTCGGTCTCATGGAGAGCATCTTTACCAAAATTTCAGCAGATTTCTCTACTGTGTGAGCCAGACCGAAGGTCAAATCAAAGTCCTCTCCAGAGCAGAATACACCATGATGTGCCCAGATGGCAACGTTGTATTCTCTCATCAGCTTGCTGGTAGCAACTGCAATGTCACGTCCGCCTGGAACCATCCAACCTACGACACCCACACCTTCTGGGAATACCACTGGGCACTCAGTCGCCATCTCCCAAAGCTCACGGGTGAATACGGCATCCTCCAGAGGCAGCACGAAGGTAAGAGCAATCAGATTGGTTGCGTGGCAGTGGTAGATAACACGGTGAGCACCATTGGTCACTTCCTTTTTCACTTCGTGGTTCATCAGGTGGCTTGGAAGCTCGCTGGTAGGACGACCACCTTTGTTTAAGCCCCAAAGAATGCGGTAGTTCTCGCCCTTGTCATCCACTTCCACGATGCAGATATTAGCTTCTGGATCCAAAATCACATTTCGGAAGTACTTGCCAGAACCGGTTACTAAGAAATACTCTCCGGCAAGGCCTGGAACGCTGGTTCCGATGGGTGCCCACTCACGCTCTGTGGAGAAGTTTTCTTTTACGGACTCGATCTCCTCCGGCTTGATGCGATAGGACAGGTTTCCACCGTTTCTCTCATGCCAACCCTGCTCCCAACCGTCGTTACACATTCTAATAAAACCCTGAACGAATTCAGCATCTAATACTCTCATGTTAGCCTCCTAAATTAATTTCTCTTGGACTGTACTTCTGCTTCGTACTTCTCGATCTCAGCAAACCAACTCTCTCTGGAAGGAACGCCGTTGGACTCGCAGAAGTAATCCCATACATCGCCAAATGGATAGGTTTTGATTTCTTCCTGCATCATCATCAGTCTGGTGAAATCGCTGCTGTCTTGCATAGCCTTTAATTCCTTATTCGGAATCAGCAGAGCGAAGAGCAGAGCTTTCTGCATATTTCTCATACCAACCACCCATGCACTGACACGGTTGATGCTGGCATCAAAGAAGTCCAGAGCGATGAAGATACGATTCAAAGCATCGTTTCTTACGATTTCCTTTGCGATTTCCTTGGTCTCATCATCAAACAGTACAACGTGGTCGCTGTCCCAGCGAACTGGGCGGGTTACGTGAAGAACCATCTTCTCGTGGAAGAGCAGCATAGCGGAAATTTTATCGGAAACCATCTCGGTCGGATGATAATGTCCGTTGTCCATCAGAGGAATGATACCGTCCTTTGTGGCAGCGTAGTTGATGCAGAACTCACTGGAACCTACGGTGTAGGACTCCATACCGATACCGAATACCTTGGACTCCAAGCATACATACACTTTGCTCTTGTCGTAGTCGATGGATAAAATCTGATCCAGAGAATCTTTGAAACGTGCTCTCGGGCCTAAGCGGTCAGCCGGAACGTCCTTTAAACCATCCGGAATCCAAATGTTCATAGTACAAGGCATTCCAGTCTCCTCAGCGAAGTACTGAGAAATGCGGATACAAGCCTGTCCATGACGAATCCAGAACTGACGAATTTCTTCGTCTGGGCTGGACAGGGTGTACTGTGCTGCCTTTGGATGAGAGAAGAAAGTCGGGTTGAAATCCAGTCCCAGTCCTCTTTCCTTTGCGAACTCTACCCATTTCTTGAAGTGCTTTGGCTCAAGGGCATCGCGGTCAGCGAACTCGCCGTCCTCAAAGATGGCATAGCTTGCATGAAGGTTGATTTTGTGTTTTCCAGCAACCAAGCTGAATACCTTGTCCATATCTGCCATCAGCTCTTGGGGAGTGCGTGCCTTGCCCGGATAGTTTCCGGTGGTCTGGATGCCGCCGGTCAGAGGGCCGTCTTGGTCAAAACCAGTTACATCATCGCCCTGCCAGCAGTGCATGGAGATAGCAATGCTCTTTAAGGTTTCCAGTGCCTTGTCGGTGTCCACGCCAATGCTCTTGTACATTTCTCTGGCGGACTCATATCTTTCTTTGTTCGTCATCTTGTTTGTCTCCTTTTAAAAAATATTGATAAAAGCGTTTGTTGGTCAAACGATAATAAGTCTAGTTTGGAAGGAAGCTTCTAGTTCGGAAGGAATTCTTTGACTCCGAAGGAAGAGAATACACAGCTTCTTGCCTCGCTTACGTTCTTGAATTCCTTTGCATGAAGCATCTGTGCCAAAATATTGCCGATTGCGGTTGCCTCGGTAGGACCTGCATAAACGGGGCGTTTGGTGCTGTTTGCCGTCAACTGATTTAAATAGGAAGCATTGGAACCGCCGCCTACAATATGAATTCTCTCGTAGCTTCGTCCAGTCAGAGTCTCTAGCTCCTTCACGGTTTCAGCATAGCTGTCGGCTAAACTGCTATACACACAGTCTGCAATCTGAGCAGGGGTTTCGGGAATCGGCTCGTTGTGCTCTTTGCAGTAGGTTTGGATAGCGGTAATCATATGTTCTGGTGCCAAGAAGCAGGCATCGTTGACATCCACATGGGAGTGAACGGTCTCCTTAGCTGCCATATCGCATAACTCTGCGAAGGAGTAAGCGTTGTTTAGCTCTTTTCTGACATTTTGAATCATCCAGAGTCCCATGATATTCTTCAGATAGCGGAAGCGGTACTCATAACCGCCCTCGTTGGTCAGGTTCGCCTGCATGGAAGCGGGAGAGCAGTCAGCCTGCATTCTCTCCAGTCCCATCAAAGACCAAGTGCCGGAACTGATATAGATGTAATTGTCATCGTTGGCAGGCACGGAAAGAACGGCGGAGCCGGTGTCGTGAGTGGCTGGAAGGACAACGGTGCAGGAGAAACCAACTTCCTCCTCGATTTCTTTGGAAAAGCTTCCAACAACGCTGCCGGGGAGAGAAATCTCTCCAAAAATCTTTCTGGGGTAACCCAGTTTGTCAATCAGCTCAAAGTCCCAATCCTTGCTCTGGGGGCTTACAAGCTGTGTGGTGCTGGCGTTGGTATACTCGGTCATAGCCTTGCCAGTTAAAAGATAGTGGAAATAATCTGGAATCATAAGTAGAGTCTCTGCTTTTTCCAGATAGTCCGGATGCTGTTCCTTCACAGCCATCAGCTGATAGATGGAGTTGAAAATCTGTTTCTGGATACCGGTTCTTGCGTACAATTCCTCCTGAGGAATGATTTCATAAACCTTCTCATCCATGCCAGTGGTGCGGCTGTCTCGGTAGCCTACAGTGTTTCCGAGAATCTTGCCTTGTGCATCCAGCAAAACAAAGTCAACCGCCCAAGTATCTATGCCCATTGTGGTGGGAATCTTGCCGATTTCCTTGCATTTTTTCAGACCATTCTTGATTTCCTCGAACAATTTTGGGATGTCCCAGCAGAGTTCGTTGTCCACTTTTTTCAGACCGTTTTCAAAACGATAAATTTCCTCTAAGGTGATGGTTCCGTTGTCCAGACAGCCTAAAATATGACGGCCGCTGGAAGCCCCGATATCAACAGCGAGATAATATTGCTTCATGGCATCCTCCATCAGTCAAGCTCAAATACTTTTACCAGTTTGGGCTGTGCACCGGTGACAGGATCCATCTCCATCACCATCACATCCTTCATGTACTCGTTCCATTTGTCTACAACAGGGCTTTCTGCCTGCACTTTTGCTGCATACTCTGCACCCTGCTCACACTCATAGTAGCCAAACAATTCATTGCCCACATTCCAGATGGTATAGTTTTTGATTCCAGCAGCCTTTAAGACTTCTACCAGTTCCGGCCAGATTTCGTTGTGACGGCGGGTATACTCTTCTAATTTGCCGTCCAGTACAATGGCCTTCCATGCGTACTTTTCCATTTTGGAATCCTCCTTTTTAAATGGTTTTCAAATAAACATCACGCTTTTTATGTCTTTATTATACTGTTTTACCAGAAAAATGTTAGGTCGTGACTTGAAAGAAAATACAACGAAATTTGCCAAAAGAAAAAGGGTGGAGGAAGGGGAGACTTCTGTGCTATACTAATGCTAATAGAGAAGGAATGGTGATAAGAAAAAGGAGGAGAGACCATATGCAGGAAATGTTTACAGAAAACAAGATAGAAAACAAGAT
>JAUNGR010000100.1 GCA_030524485.1 bacterium
ATTCTCTTTTTCTGGATGCATTCCTCCGCAACCGTCACGCTAATGTGAATCTTTCCATCCGCTTCCAGAGGAGTGGTCAGTATCCCAAGCTCCAAAGCGTTGAGTGCCGCTCTCGCATCTCCAGCAGCGGCCTCCGCCAAGAAATCTGCCGCCTCTTCCTCCAAGACCACAGAATAACTTCCCATCCCCTTCTTTTCATCGGTGGCAGCTCTGTGCAGCAACTGCACAATGTCCTCCTTCTGCAAAGGCTTTAATTCAAAAATCGCAGAACGGGATAACAAAGCACCATTTACCTCAAAATAGGGATTCTCTGTGGTCGCTCCAATCAGAATGAGTGTCCCGTCCTCCACAAAGGGAAGAAGATAGTCCTGCTGGCTCTTATTAAAGCGGTGAATCTCATCCACAAATAGGATGGTTTTCTTTCCGTACATGCCTCGTCTTTCCTTTGCTTGTCTGACTACCTCCTCCATATCCTTTTTCCCCGCAACCGTTGCATTCATCTGGCAAAATTCTGCACTGCTCGTGTTGGCAATCACCCGAGCCAAAGTTGTTTTTCCCGTTCCGGGCGGTCCATAAAAAATCAAAGAACTCAACTTATCTGCCTGTATCGCACGGTACAGAAGCTTATCCTTCCCAATCACATGCTTCTGCCCCACCACCTCATCCAAAGAAGAGGGACGCATTCTCGAAGCCAAAGGAGCCTCTGTCTCCATGCTGCTCTGTCTCATATAATCAAATAAATCCATCGTTTTCTTATCCTTACCTGTTCTCTCTGCACTCTCTGCTCTCGTTTTTCTTTCTTGTCACTTTCTTAGACTTCTCACTCAATCAGCATTTCATCCACCGTGACAAACGTATAGCCCTGTTCCTCCAGCCTGTCAATCACCTCCAAAGCCGCTTCCACAGACGTTTCAAAAATATCATGCATCAAAATGATATCTCCCTCTTCGGTGTCCTTCAAAATCTGCTGAACGGTCTTTTCTATATTCTGATATTTCCAGTCCAAAGAATCCACGCTCCAAAATACAGTGGTCATAGGCACCTCATTCTCCAAGTGCTCGTTCCAATCTCCATAGGGTGGTCTCAAATAGGTTGGATACTGCCCCGTAATCGAGGCAATCAGACGACTGTTTTTAGAAATCTCTGCCAGTGCATCTTCTTCTTTTTCCTTGGTCATCTTAAGATGCTGATAACTGTGGCTTCCAATCAAATGCCCTTCCTGCTGCATTCGTTTTACAATCTCCTCGTTTCCTTCGATGTTTTTTCCCATCAAAAAAAACGTTGCCTTCACACCTCTCTCCTTCAAACCATCCAAAAGCAGGGGCGTAAATTCCCCATGCGGCCCATCGTCAAAGGTGAGTGCCACTTGCTTGGGATGAATGGCTTCGGCCAAAGGTAGATCCACGGCTCGAAGCTCCCTCGTCTCCTGCTTCCAGATAGTTAGAAGGTTATTCGCCAGAAAGGCATCCACCATCAGCAGCATCAGCAATAACACTCCTTGCTTTTTTATCTGCATCTAGCTTCCTCCGAACCTTGCCTGCATGTAAGCCTACATTCGCAATCCGCTCATTTTTCAAGGAGAAATGGCTTCTTACTCAGGTTTTATCGGGTCTCAAGTTCAAAAATCCTCCTGCAAACAAGCTTGCAGCAAATTTTGTGACCTTTTGCCCCTAATATCATAATATGGACCAAGAAACGGAGATATGACAAAAAGTTAGCCTCCCTGCAGCCACTTGCTTCTTTCAGCGAGCCACTTCCAAAGCAATCTTCATCATGTTGATAAAGGCATTCTGCCTCTCCTCCGGTGTCGTCTCCACTTTCAGCGGGAACGAATCGGAGATGGTGAGGAGGCAGGCGGCCTTCTTCCCCAATACCCTTGCATTGTGAAATAAGGCAAAACTCTCCATCTCCACACACTGACAACCTGTTTTTTCATAAATCTTTTGATAGTTATCTACATTCGCTTCGCTGTAGAACACATCGGAGGAATGAACCTTCACTAAGGTCAGCGGAATGCCCAGCTGCTGTGCCTTCCTGCGAATCTTCAGGTTCAATTCCGAATCTGGATATACCACCTGTCCCTCCTCCCCATTCTGCTCCCTCGCAAAAGAGGAATTGCTCCACACACTCTCCGCCAAAACCACATCGTACAGCTTCAAATCCGGCACATAGGCTCCGGCAGAGCCGATGCGGATAATCGTGTCCACATCGTACATCTTATAAAGCTCATACGAGTAAATGCCGATGGAGGGCATTCCCATGCCACTTGCCATCACCGTCAAACGTTTCCCCTGATAGCTTCCTGTGTATGCATAAATCCCTCTGACCCCATTGCTCACCTTCACATCCTTCAGAAAGGTGTCTGCAATCCTCTTTGCCCGGAGCGGATCCCCCGGCATCAGAACCGTCTTTGCGATTTCTTCTTTGTTTGCCTTATTGTGCGGTGTTGCCATAAAAAGTCCCCCTTTCTCCCTGAAGCAAATCTCCACTCTTCCCCTATATGGTGGTGATTCGCCGCAGACAAATCTTGTCTGCTTACTTGATACCCTTTATAGGTACACTCCTCATTTACTTCTGATGCTTCTTTTTATTTGATATTTACATAGTACACACTTTTTGTTCTAAAATCAAGTTAAAAAAGATTCCCCAAATTTTTCTTTCAAATTTGAGGAATCTGTCTTCTTCTAATCTTCTTCTATTCTGTTTCCTTCCAATCGGTACTGCCTACTCACACAAAGAGAGCAATCTTATGCCAGAACAGCCTGATAAGCAGCTGCCATACCGTCTTTCTCAATCTTCTCGTAGTACTCTTTTACCATAGGAATCATCTCAGTCAAATCCGAATGCCAGTAATCTTCTCTCTTCATGATATCTTCCACGGAAGCTGTCTTCATAAAGTCCATAATCTCCTGTCCGTCGTTTGCCTTATCCGTTCTGTAGAAGGCAATCAGAGCTGCCATGGAGAAGGTCAGAGCCTTCGGATAGGAACCAAATTTCTCCTTATACTCTAAGATGGTTGGCAGCACACGTACTTGGAACTTACTCACGGAGTTCAGTGCGATGGAGAGGAGCTGATGCTTGATGAATGGGTTGGAGAATCTCTCCAAAACATCCTTTGCAAACTGCACATCTGTCTCTGTGTTGCCCAGAGTCGGAACAATCTCATCAAACAGACACTTCTTCAAGAAAGCACTCACGGTCTCGTCCTTCATGCACTCGCCTACGGTCTCAAGTCCATACAGGTAAGCACCCAGTACCATGGAGGTATGACCACCGTTTAAGATACGAACTTTTCTCTTCTTGTATGGCTTTACATCGTCTGTCCATACAATGTTGTAGCCTGCCTTCTGGAATGGCAGCTCATCCTCATGATGACCTCCGATTACCCACAGATGGAAAATCTCAGCGGTATCAATCAAGTTGTCGGTGTAACCAATCTGCTTTGTCAGCTCCTCAACCTCATCTCTCGGATATCCGGTAACGATACGGTCTACCAATGTGTTGCAGAAGCTATTCTCTGTCTCAATCCAATTTTTAAATGCCTCTCCCAAATTCCACAGGTCAGCATATTTTAAGATACAGGCTTTCAGATTGTCTGCATTGTTGTCAATCAACTCACACGGAAGCAGGATGAAGCCCTTCAAGCCCAACTGGTATCTCTTATATAAGAACTGGGTCAGCTTTGCCGGATAAGACTTTGCAGGCTTGTCCTCCAGACTCTCGGTTCCCAGATACTCAATACCAGCCTCTGTTGTGTTGGAAACAATCACTCTCAAATCTGGATTCTCAGCCAGTTTCATGTACTCATCAAACTGTGTGTAAGGATTCAGTGCTCTGGAAATGGATGTGATATGGGTGTGCTCATTTACCACCTCACCCTTATCGATGCCGCGCAGGAACAGATTGTACTCACAATTCTGGTCCTCTAACATCTGGCACATACCTCTCTCAATCGGCTGTACCACCACAATCTTACCATCGTACAATCCTTTTTCCCGTAATTTATGGAAGAAGTAATCCACGAAACCACGTAAGAATCCACCCTCTCCAAACTGCATTACTGTCTCTTTTACATTAGAACTCATCTTAGCTACCTCCACTTTTTTGTAAGTGCTTACATTTTGAAAAACATAAGCTCTATCCGTGTTTTTATCTATGTACACTATACAACATTTGTGCCAGAAGTGCAAGTATTTTTTGTTTTTTTGGAAGTGCTTTCAAAAATTCTTCTCATTTTTCGTCTTTTTCACCAAAGATGACATCCGCGGACAGGGGCTTTTACCGCCCACAGAAGTTTTGTCCGCAGCAAACAGAACGGTTTCGCACTAAAAAAAGACCCTTGAAACTCGTACAAAGTACGAATTTCAAGGGAAAAGAAGAGTCAAATTAATTTTTACTTCAGAGTAACCTTTGCACCCTCTGCCTCTAACTTGGTCTTAATGCTCTCTGCCTCTTCCTTGGAAGCCTGAGCCTTTACTACCTTTGGAGCACCGTCTACTACTTCTTTTGCTTCCTTCAAGCCTAAGCCAGTAACTTCACGAACAACCTTGATTACTTTAACCTTGTTTGCGCCAACCTCTGTCAGCTCTACATCAAACTCAGTCTTCTCTTCCTCAACTGCTGCCGGACCTGCTGCTACAACAACGCCTGCTGCTGCAGATACACCGAACTCTTCCTCACATGCTTTTACTAACTCATTTAACTCTAATACAGATAATTCTTTGATAGCTTCGATAAACTCAGCGGTTGTTAACTTTGCCATTTTTACATACCTCCATATAATAATTGTTTCAGTTTACTTTGAAAGTCCCGGACGGCGGTTGCATGGACTGTGTGCTTGCACACAAGGACATGCAGACATCGGACGGGCTAACCCGTATGGAGCACGTAGGACGATAGTCCGAAGTGCGGAATGCGGGGCGATTGCGTTGCCGGGCACCGGTGATGCTCGTTTGGCAACGACCGGAGCGGAGCGTAGACAGTGCGAAGCACGGAGCAATCGGCTTTCATGCATAGTGGTGATTCGCCACAGGCGAATCATGTCAATTGACTATGTGTCTCTTATGCCTCTCCTGCTTTGGACTCAGCAATCTGATTAAGCACACGAGCGATATTGGTAATCGGGGACTGGATGCTTCCCAGCAACTTGCCCAGAAGAACCTCTCTGGAAGGAATGGTTGCGATAACCTGAATTCCCTTCTGGTCATAATAAGTTCCCTCAACTACACCTGCTTTTAATTCCAATTTGTCTGCTGTCTTTGCGAACTCAGCCAGAACTCTTGCCGGAGCGGTTGCATCTGTCTTAGATACCGCCAGAGCAGTCGGTCCCTCCAATGCTGGATCCAGAACTTCAAACTCAGTTCCCTTTGCAGCCAGACGAATCATAGTGTTTTTGTAAACCTTGTAAGAAACGCCTGCTTCTCTTAATTTCTTACGCAGCTGTGTGTCCTGCTCAACAGTCAGACCACGGTAGTCAACTACAACTGCAGATGCTGCGCCGTCCAATAATTCAGCGATTTCCTTTACAATAGGCTGCTTTAACTCTACTTTTGCCATTGAATGTCTTACCTCCTTGTAGATTTTCGAGGCATTGATTGCAATTTATAAATCCATCCATCAGACGAAATAAAAACCTCTCTGTCCGAAAGACAGAGAGGCAGATTACAAACTACTTGCGTATGTTTTGTACCTTTTCCTCGGCAGGCGTTCTCACCTTAAGCCTTACGGCACCTGCTGTCTTCGGCAATCAATACATCAGGTCTCAGTGCTTGCTGCTTCCTGTCTCCATTTGACAGCTGCTCCCCAAGACTTTCATAATATATCATAATTTATTTGGGATGTCAATCCGTTTTTTGCTGATTTTTATGTTACTACTCACAGCAGAACTGTGGATAGGAACAATTAGTTCAACAGCTTACCTACGTTCAGTTTCACGCCAGGTCCCATTGTAGAGGTCATAGTAACGCTCTTCAAATAAGCACCCTTTACTGTACTTGGTTTTGCCTTTCTGATTGCATCCATAAGCGTCTGGAAGTTGTCCGCTAACTGCTCCTCTGTGAAAGAAGCCTTACCAACTGGCACATGAATGATGTTTGTCTTGTCAAGTCTGTACTCAATCTTACCTGCTTTGATATCGTTGATAGCCTTGGTTACGTCCATCGTAACGGTACCTGCCTTCGGGTTTGGCATTAAGCCCTTCGGTCCCAGTACACGGCCCAGACGACCTACAACACCCATCATATCCGGAGTAGCAACTACTACATCAAAATCCAACCAACCCTCGTTCTGGATTCTCGGAATCAGCTCCTCAGCACCTACAAAGTCAGCACCTGCTGCCTTAGCTTCCTCAGCCTTCGGTCCCTTTGCAAATACTAAGATTCTTACTGTTTTTCCGGTTCCGTGAGGCAGAACAACTGCACCACGAATCTGCTGGTCAGCGTGACGGCCATCGCATCCGGTTCTCAAATGAACTTCGATTGTCTCATCAAATTTTGCAGATGCAGTCTTCTTTAAGATAGCGATTGCTTCTGCTGCATCATACAGATTGGAACGGTCTACTAATTTAGCAGCCTCTGTATATCTTTTTCCTCTTTTCATGTTAAATAACCTCCTAGTGGTATTGTCGGGAATTCCCTCCCACGTTTGTTACTGCTGCTCAATGCTGTAACAAAACCTATCCAATAATATTCATGATTTGTCTTTTTCTTCTGCAGTTCGTCTCGATTAGTCAACTACAGTGATACCCATACTTCTTGCGGTACCGGCAATCATGCTTGTTGCAGCCTCAATGCTTGCAGCATTCAAATCTGGCATCTTTAACTCTGCAATCTTCTGAACCTCTGCTCTTGTGATGGTAGCCACTTTGTCTTTGTTTGGCTTTGCAGAACCAGATTTAATCTTGCAAGCTTTCTTTAACAGCACAGCAGCTGGCGGAGTCTTTGTGATGAAGCTGAAGCTTCTATCTGCATAAACAGTGATAACAACCGGAATAATCATACCATCCTGATCGGCTGTTCTTGCATTGAACTCTTTGGTGAACTGTACGATGTTTACACCATGCTGTCCCAATGCAGGACCAACTGGCGGTGCTGGTGTTGCCTTACCAGCAGGAATCTGTAATTTGATATAACCTGTTACTTTTTTTGCCATTTTAGGCACCTCCTAAATTATGTGGTATTGTCGGGGATTTTTTCCCTCCCACGAGCCGCCTCGCAAGAAGGCGACCGTTTCTTCCTAATCCTTCTTCTTTATCTCGGTGAATTTTAGCTCAACCTGTGTTGGACGACCAAACATCTCAGTCTCAATCATGACGCTCTGCTTCTTCTCGTTGATGGACTTGATAGCGGCAACAGTTCCCGCCCAAGTAGAAGAAGAAGTTCCAACGATAATGTCACCCACTTCAAAGTTCACCTTTGTAGAGGTAACCTCAGCAGCCCTTGTCTCCTCCTCCGCTGACGGAACCGAACCGGAAACGGTAAATCCAAATTGCTTCAGTTCTTCCTCCGCAAGCGGAACCGGCTTGGAATTAGGTCCCACAAAACCGGTCACACCACGAGTGTTTCGCACCACATACCATGTCTCATCGTTCATAACCATGCGAACAAAGACATAACCCGGAAATATCTTTCTGACGATTTCCCTTTCCGTGTCATTTTTGAGTTCTCTGCACTTTTCTGTCGGCACAGAGACCTCTAAAATCTGGTCCTGAAGCTTACGGTTCTCGATTGTCTTTTCAATATCCATTTTTACTTTATTTTCATACCCGGAATAGGTATGAACTACATACCAACTTGCCTCTGACATAGCATCACCCTCGCCTTTACAGAATCTGACTCAAACCAAACTGGAATATAAAATCCAATGCTGCAATAATCAGTGCCAATACTACGGAAACTGCAAACACAGCGATTGTCTGCTTTGTAATCTTCTCCCGGCTCGGCCAAATAATTCGCTTGAACTCGGCCTTAACACCCTTGAAAAAGTCACTTTTGAGGGCTTTTTCTTTCTTTTCTGTTTCACCCATAAATTCACGTCCTCTTTCTATCACCAAAACCGGATAGTCTTACTTTGTTTCCTTATGCATTGTGTGTGTCTTGCAGAATCTGCAGTACTTTTTGGTTTCCATTCTGTCAGGATGAGTTTTCTTATCCTTAGTCATGTTGTAGTTTCTCTGCTTGCACTCTGTACATGCCAATGTAATTTTAACGCGCACGACTTCCACCTCCACTTAAATAATCGTTGTCCTCTTTGGTCTCTGTTTTTTGAGCATAAAAAAAAGACCTTAGTTCTTCCATTCGCCCGTCCACTATACCATACTTTTCTATATGCGTCAAGGATTTTTTATGGATTAATCAGAAGAGGAGGGGCAAAGCCTTTGCCCTGCCGCCCTCGGACTTCTATGGACTACTGCTTCGGATAGCCCAGTTCTTCTAGTTTCTCCTGTAAATACTTTGGATATTCCTGCTGAATCCAAAAATTGGTCAAAAGAGGCTTTGCTTCCCTCCACTCGGCCACACCGTCACTCTCCATTTCATAAAGATGCAGCACGCCCTGTGAAGCCTGATAATTTAGGGGAGTGCTAATCCAGCCTACCTCTTTTCCTCTGACCTGCTCTAGCAGCCAATCCATCTGATCATTATCTTTCCCAATCTCATTGCTGTCAAACTCTACTTCATCAAAGGAAAGCTCTATATCAAAGCTCTCCTTTACTTTATTTAAAATCTCCGAAGAGGTGCTTCCATTGGAGATTTCCTCGTATACTAGTTCCCACACATCTGACAATATACTTGGATACTCCCCCACTTTCACACCATGATACATATAGACTCCAACCTTTGCCTGAAAGCCCTTATCAAAATATAAAGGATCCATCGCCTCATAGACGCTCTGTAACTCCTCGTCCGTAGGGGCAAGCTCGTCCTCCAAAAGCACTTCCATCAGGGCGTTCTCCGTGTCCATCTTGGTTCTGGAAATGTACTCCATTAATCCATACTCTGAAATTCCATACACCACAGAAGCCGTCTGTCGCTTTTCATTTTCCTCCTCCATCGCCTCCTTGATTTCTTCCAAGGTGACTGGTGTGGAAATGCCATGTTCCACAGCTTCTATTCTCTCCACCGTGTCCAAGGCGACCTCGTCCATCGCCTGCTCTCTCAATTTCTGTGCCGGAGTCTCTCCGTCCACCTCCGTCTCCCAGAAATCCGCTGCATTGGAGTCTAAGCCATAGTTTTGATAATAATATGAAGTGATGGCGGCACGATTGTCCTGTTCATAGAGTGCAAGGTGTTCCTCCGTAATGGCATAACCGCCCAATTCCAGCACGGTCTCGCTCTTGGCCTCTCCTTCTGCCTTCTGGCACCCCACCAGACACAAACTTCCTGCCAAAAGCATTCCCACCACCAAGCT
>JAUNGR010000101.1 GCA_030524485.1 bacterium
TTCCCGTTATAGTAAAAGCAAGTGACATTCCAACTAAATTCAATAGAACAGGTGCTAATATAATTCCAACCATAGCACTTAAAACGGTAAATATTTTATAACATGCCATTGCTCTTCCTAAATATTGATTTTCTATTTCTGTTTGATAAATAGTTCTAAATGCAATTCCAACAAAAGAATTAAGAATGCTAAAGCATACAGTCATTATAAAACAAATACTCATTTTAGAAGCGTATCCACAAACATTTAAACTGCATATTGATAATATACTAACTAATGAAAACGCTTTCCAACTTTTGATTCTCTCTCCTAAACCCCCAGTTAAAAATGGGGTTATCAAACTTCCTATAGCCATTGCATAATTAAAATATACAATATTTTCCACCTGCATACTCAATCTATAGTCAACCACATAAATTTTATATATCTCATAAAATCTTCCCAATATAGCATGACCCATCATAACTATAAGAATACCTATTAAAAAATAATTTTTTTTTATTTGCCTAAATCCCTCTTTTGCATATTGGAATAATGTAAATTTAATTTCCATATCAGTTTTCTTTACATAATTGTATTGTATCAATGCAATACAAAAAACTGCAATCAAAAAGCTAACAGAATCTAGTATATACAAAACACTACTTCCAAAATACTTGTATAAAATAGCTCCTAGACCCGGTCCAATTAACATAGTAATATTCCCAATAAAATCAAATGTACTATTTGCTACTACTAAATCCTTTTTATTCACAATTTCAGGTAACATTGAAGTTTGTGCTGTATTATCAATATCCTGCGTTCCTTGCAAGAAAAAAATCAACATATATGCTAATATGATATGTTTTTCTTGAATAAAAACAAATGTTAATACTAATAACGCATTAATTATATACATAAAAAAAACTAATGTATTTTCTATTAAACCGATCACTTACAACTCCTGCTAAAAACTGTCCTGGAATTCTAATTATTGCTCTTATCATCCACATACCAGCAACTCCAGCAATGGAACCGGAAAGGGCATATACTGTTAATGTACATGCTAAGCTATATAAAGAATCTCCGATAGATGAAATCAGGGTTGTTACACACAATAATCTAAAATTTCTGTTGTTTTTTAACAATAATACACTCATGTTTAGGCCTCCTCATCCATAATTAACATCACTTTGCTTACTCCCTCTTTCTCCTTTCTGTACCACATTCTACAGAAAATATTATCTAGAAAGAATGAAGTTTTTGGAAAAAATATATTTTCCAAAAACTTCATTGTATTTTCACTCTTTTTGGAGTATAATAGTAATATCACAAGATGTGGAGGTCACAACTTCTCTTTACTTTTATGATAACAACTTATTTCGCACAAATCACTCTCTCTTTCGCTTAATCCCCCGCTTGATTAAACATAGGACTTAGTCCCACTGCTATCTCCCATACATTTTCTGCATTGGGACGTTTTTCCACCGTTAATTTCAAATCTCCCCGATAGCTCTCTTTTTGTTCTTCACTCGTGTAAAATTTTTCAAAGTTCAAATCATCTACCACCCAAAAATCTCTATACAAGTTGTATTCTTCTTTTTGAAGTTGCTCCAGAGTCAGTCCTTCCACTCGATTTGACATGGTTGGATATGTTTTGGCTTCCCCATATTTCTTCTCTAGGTCTTGATATAATTGTTTTGAAAATTCCCATCCGTTCTCATCTTGTCCTTGAAAAATGTAAGCCACCTCTGAAAGCATTCCATTATAGATAGTGAGCTGTAACTGCAGTGTTTTCTCTTGGTAGAGAAGCGGATTTTTCAAAAGAACAAATCTATCATTTGCTCTCTCCCATGTGGATGCGATATCTTCTTCCTGAATGCCTAATGCCTCATACACCGCTGCCTCCTCTTCTCCAATAAAAGCTGTCATAGAAAGAGGAGCAAACTTAGATTCAAAGACCGTCATGCTTTGACTTATCTTATTATTTTGAATAAAATAAACCACTCCCAAAATTAATATAACTGCAACAACTCCAACAAGCAACAGCCATTTTAGATACTTATTTTTTCCTTGAATTTTCACGCTCTTCTCCTCGACACATTTTCTTGTTATTTTGAAAATACAAGAAAACTATAATCATCATATATAGAGTTCCCGTTTACAGTGTATGTCATCTCATACCATAGGTTTCCACCATGTCCTTCTATATCTGCCAAAGTACAAACAATCGCATAATTACTATTCATCGCATTATTTGTATTTTTATATGTTACTCCTTTACCAGGATTATTTTTTTCTATCACAAACTCTGTGTATTTCTCATAGCCCATAGAAGTAAGAGGACTTAATTTCCAATAATCTCCATTTGTACTAAATTTTATTTTTATATTATTAATAGACGCTGTGGAATTATTGGAGGTCCATGAAAACGCTACACCCTTAGGTGTATAAAGTGTTCCCGATGAAAAATCATACCTTTGGTTGTAATAACATGTAAAATTCACCGTCATATCAACAAGATGTGTCAATTTCCAACTATTATCTCTCCTTCTTAATGCTTGAATAGCATATTGAAAACTATTGATGACCTCTGTGTCCTCTACGATTTTAGGGATAATAAAGGTATCCTTTCCGTTTTCGGAAATCTTGATAGCGGTTTCTTCTACGATACTTCCCATTCTAGTCTTGTTATCCAATGTAACAATTTCCACGCTTCCATCTACTATTCCAGTTAATTCCCTCACCTCTTCAATAATCTTCTGTTGATAGTTGTTCCAATCAACACTAGTCTTATTCTCTGCTGTTGAAGCTAAGGAAGTAATGCTACTCAGCATCACCATGATGAACACCAAACAAATTATTACTCTTCTCCTAAATTTTTCCCTTAAAAGTTTCCCCCTTCTTTTTAAATTTTTGCCACGTTTTCCTTTTTAATTTACTAAACTTCCTCCTTCCCCTAAATCTTACTATATAATCTTTTCTTTCTGTTTCTATTTTAATCTTTTTATATTTTAAAAACCATGATACTATTAGAAAAATAAAATTTTCCAATAACGTCATGGTTTTTTCTTTCATATTAATATATAATATAAAATTAAGTCGTTTTACATTAAAATGAATCCAAATAGCCTTTTGAAAACTCTTCTTGAGTATTCAAAAGGCTATCTCTTATCTATCTGCTTATTTATCTCTCCAGATAATTCTGCCCTTGGACAAATCATACGGGGATAACTCTATCGTTACCTTATCACCCGGCAGAATACGAATGTAATTCATGCGGAGCTTACCGCTGATATGTGCAAGTACCTGATGGCCATTTTCCAGCTCAACCTGAAACATGGCATTTGGCAATTTCTCGATGACAGTTCCTTCAATCTCAATCACGTCTGCCTTGGACATTCTGTTTCCTCCTATTCATTCTGCTGCTGGCCGCAAGGCTCTGCAGCTAAGATAAAGTGCAAAATGGCTTCATTGCTCCACTCTGCCTCTTCTAATTTTTTATGGATAATCTGAACATGCTTTTTCTTTTTTTGTTTGGGATGCTCGATGGTTCGATTGCTTCCGTTTGCCAGCACAAGCAGGTCTCCCCGCTCTTCTAGGACAACATAGAGTTCATCCTTGTCGTGCCCTGCCTTGGAGCGAACCAAAGTGCCGCACTCATATTTCATTCTGTCTCTTCACCAACCTTACACAAAGGATATCACTCTTTTATCATGGAGAGAATCTCTGGCTCTCCCTCTGTAATCAGAATGGTATTTTCATAGTGTGCCGACAGAGAGCCGTCTGCTGTTACCACGGTCCAGTCGTCGTCCATCCAGACAACGGAATACGTACCAGCATTTATCATAGGCTCTATCGCTAAGGTCATGCCTGCTCGAAGCAAAATACCTTTGCGTTTCTGTGCAAAATTCGGAACTTCCGGTGCTTCGTGAAGATGGGTTCCGATTCCGTGTCCCACCAAATCTCTCACCACACCGTAACCGAAGCTCTCCGCATAGGCCTGAATGGCTTTGGAAATGTCATTCAGATGATTGCCTGCCTTGGCAAAGCGAATCCCCTCAAAAAAGCTCTGTTTGGTCACTTCTATCAGTTTCTCTGCTTCCGGTGATATCTTACCTACCGCATGGGTTCTTGCCGCATCAGAGTGATATCCTTTGTAAATCACGCCTGCATCCAGACTGACGATATCTCCCTCTTTCAGGACATGCTCATCGCTCGGAATCCCATGTACGACTTCATCGTTGACAGATACACAAATCGAAGCCGGATATCCATTGTAATTCTTAAAAGAAGGAATGCATCCATATCCACGGATAATCTTCTCTCCCAGACGGTCCACATCCATTGTGGTCATACCAGGCTTCAACGCTTTCCCCAACTCCTCATGAGTCAGAGCCAAAATTCTGCCCGCCTCTCGCATCAATGCAATTTCTCTGGCGGATTTTATTGTAACTGCCATATGCTTATTCTCCCAGAATCTTGACGATATCCGCAAAAACCTGCTCCAAGTCCTTGGTACCGTCAACCTCTTTCAGAACTCCGGCCTTGCCGTAGTAATCAATCAGCGGCTTTGTCTGGTCGTGGTACACATCCAGTCTCTTTGTCACTGTCTCCGGCTTATCGTCATCCCGAAGCACCAACTCCGAACCGCACTTGTCACAGATGCCCTTCATCTTTGGTGCAGCATACTCCACATGGTAGGTTGCACCACAATTCAGGCAGGCTCTTCTTCCACCCATGCGGCGAATGATATTCTCATCCGGCACATCCACATTGATTGCATAATCAATTGCGGTTCCCTTGTCGGAAAGAGCGGCTGTCAGGCTCTCCGCCTGCGGAATGGTTCTTGGAAATCCGTCCAGAATATAACCGTTTGCACAGTCTGGCTCTGCAATGCGATCCATCAGCATACCGATGGTCACCTCATCCGGAACCAAAAGTCCTTGGTCCATATACTCCTTCGCTTTCTTTCCCAGCTCGGTTCCTGCCTTGATATTGGCTCTAAAGATATCGCCGGTGGAAATGTGAGGGATTTGATAACGGGCTGCGATTTTTTTTGCCTGTGTGCCTTTTCCAGCACCAGGAGCACCTAACATAACAATCTTCATAAAAAACCTCCCTCAAATCTGCCTTGCGCCATTTCCCGCATAGCAGAAAATGGCGCGTTTGACAAATGATATATTTACTTAATCGTTCAAAAAGCCTCTGTAATTGCGTACCAACATCAGAGATTCAATTGCCTTCAGAGTCTCCAAAACAACACCGACAATAATAATCAGTGAGGTTCCTCCAAAGGAAATCTGTCCGATGTTGAACAGACCGGAGGCCATAATCGGAATGACACTGACAATAATCAGTCCGACTGCTCCGATAAATACGATATAATTCAGAATCTTATCCAGATATTCGCTCGTTGGCTTACCTGGACGAATGCCTGGAATAAATCCGCCTCTCTTCTTCATATCGTTGGCAATCTCTAAGGGGTTGAAGTTGATGGACGTATAGAAGTAAGCAAACGCCACAATCAAAGCCAAATAGAGTATCATACCAATCGAATACAAAGGTGCTTCCGGCTTAAACCAGTTGGAAGAACTCAGTGCCCGAAGAATCTTCCCTCCTACAGAGGAAGCATCCACAGTGAAGAACTGAGAAATCATAACCGGCATAGACATAATGGAAGAAGCGAAAATAACCGGAATTACGTTTGCTGTATTGACTTTCAGAGGAATGAAGGTTGACTGTCCGCCCACCATCATACGTCCCTGTGTCTTCTTGGAATACTGTACCGGAATTCTGCGCTCGCCGCCATTTAAGACAACAACGAACACCACCATCGCTACGATTACCGCTAACACAATCAGGAACATAACCACCTGAATCGCCACCGACTTTCCTAACATAAAACGCTCATACAGCGTCTTTGCATCGGAAGGAATACTGGACAAAATGTTAAAAAGCAGCACAACCGAGATACCGTTTCCGACACCATGTGCTGTGATCTGCTCACCCAGCCACATCAGAAAAGCACTTCCAGCTGTCATGGTGGCAACCGCTACGAGAATGCTCGAAATGTTGTACTCAATCAGAAGACCTCTGCCACCGAAGCCCACAGCCATAGCCGTGGATTCAATCAAGGCCAGAGCCACCGTCAGATAACGGGTCCACTCTGCAATCTTCTTTCTGCCGTCCTCTCCGTCTTTCTGCATCTCCTCTAGCTTCGGAATGGCTACCGTCAGAAGCTGCATAATGATGGAAGATGTGATATAGGGGGTAATGCTAAGTGCCAAAACAGACAGGGAGGCGAAAGACCCACCTGTCATTGCATCAAAGAAATTGAATGCATCCCCTGACTGTCTTGCAAAAAACTCAGCAAAATAACTTGCATTTACTCCCGGAATTGGGATACTGGATCCCAATCGCACGACTGCCAACACCAAAAAGTCAAACAAAATTTTGTTTCTGACTTCCTTCATCTTAAAGGCATTCTGGAGTGTTTTTAGCATATTAGATCACCTCGCAGGTTCCACCTAAAGCCTCAATCTTTGCTTTTGCACCCGCACTGAATGCATCTACTTTTACATTAAGCTTTTTGGTTAATTCTCCGTTGCCGAGAATCTTAACTCCATCTCTTGGATTTTTTACGATGCCGCTCTCGATTAAGGTCTCAACCGTAACCACTGCATCGTTCTCAAATCTCTCCAAAGCACTCACGTTGATGCCAACGATCTCTTTGGAATTGTAGTTGGTAAAGCCTCTCTTCGGAAGTCTTCTGTACAATGGCATCTGACCACCTTCAAAACCTAATCTCGGAGCACCAGAACGTGCCTTCTGTCCTTTATGTCCTTTACCAGCTGTCTTACCGTTTCCTGAACCATGTCCACGGCCTCTTCTGAAATTATCGCTATGTTTAGAACCCTCAGCAGGCTGTAAATTTGATAAATTCATCATTTCTGCACCTCCTCACTTAGACTTCTTCTACTTTTACTAAATGTCTTACAGACTGAATCATCCCTCTGACAGCACCGTTGTCCGGCATCTCCACTGTCTTATGCAGCTTCTTAAGACCCAGTGCTTCTACGGTTGCTCTCTGCTTTGGAATTGCGCCGATAGGGGATTTTACCAATGTGATTTTTAACTTCTCTGCCATCTTCATTTCCTCCTTATTAGCCTAAGATTTCTTCTACAGATTTTCCACGAAGTTTTGCAACTTCCTCCGGAGTCTTAAGCTGCTTAAGTCCCTCAAGGGTAGCCAGTACGACATTTACCTTGTTATTGGAACCTAAAGATTTGGTACGAATATTCTTAATACCTGCCATCTCCAGTACGGAACGAGCTGGACCACCAGCGATTACACCGGTACCTTCTGGAGCTCTCTTCAACAGTACAGATGCACTGCCAAACTGTCCCAAGAAGTCATGCGGAATGCTCTTGTTCTCGTCTACCGGAATAGACATCAGGTTCTTTGTTGCTGCCTCTTTGCCTTTGCGGATTGCCTCCGGAACCTCTCCGGCCTTGCCCAATCCTGCGCCAACGTGACCGTTGCCGTCTCCTACTACTACTAAAGCGGAAAACCTCATGGTACGTCCACCTTTTACGGTCTTGGATACACGTTTGATAGCCACTACTTTGTCATTTAACTCTAACTGACTGGCATCAATAATTTCACGTTTCATGTGTTAGTTCTCCTCTCTACTAGAATTCCAGACCAGCTTCTCTTGCTGCATCTGCAAGAGCCTGAACCTTACCGTGGTACAGGAAGCCGCCTCTGTCGAATACAACCTCTTTGATGCCTTTCTCTAAGGCTCTCTTGGCAATTACAGTACCTACATATGCTGCTGCATCAACGGTATTGGTATGCTCCAACTCAGCCTTCACTTCCTTCTCAACGGTGGAAGCGGCAACTAAGGTGTTACCAACGGTATCGTCAATAATCTGGGCATACATGTGATTGTTACTTCTAAACACGGCTAAACGTGGTCTTTCTGCTGTACCGGCAAAACGATTACGTAATCTAGCGTGCTTCTTAACGCGAATCTCGCTCTTTGATTTCTTGCTGACCATATTCACACACTCCTTAATTATTTCTTACCAGTCTTACCAACTTTACGTCTGATTACTTCATCTGCATACTTAATACCTTTGCCCTTATATGGCTCCGGAGCTCTCTTGCTTCTGATTTCAGCAGCGTACTGGCCAACTTTTTCTTTACTGATACCTTTTACTGTAATCTTATTCTGACCTTCCAGTACAGTCTCAATACCTTCCGGATCTTCCATCTCAACCGGATGGGAGTAACCAAGGGACAGAACCAACTTCTTGCCCTGCTTCTGTGCTCTGTAACCAACACCGTTGACTTCCAGAACCTTCTCATAACCCTCAGTAACACCGTGAATCATGTTGTGAACCAGAGTTCTGGTCAAACCGTGCAAGGACTTCATTCTCTTTAAGTCATTTGGTCTTGTTACTACGATGTGACCCTCTTCCTCTTTGATAGTCATCTCCACTGGAAGCTCTCTTACCAGTGTTCCCTTTGGACCTTTTACAGTCACTTCATTGTTCTCTGCGATTGTTACAGTAACTCCTGCCGGAATCGCGATAGGCATTCTTCCGATACGTGACATGCCATTTACCTCCTACTTAGATTTTCGGAGAGCACGCTGCGTGCTCTCTGTTTTCAGTTCTATCCGGTGTGCTTTCTGTTGCATTTCCGAACGGTCTCGGTTCTGCCACAGCTTCACTCCTCCAAGCTTGATGCTCTCTTACTCGGTCTTACCAAACAAATGCGAGAACCTCTCCGCCTACGCCAAGCTTTCTAGCCTCTTTGTCTGTGATGACACCGTTGTTTGTGGAAATGATAGCGATTCCCAAACCGCCCAGTACTTTTGGAAGCTCCTCGCTGCCTGCGTACACACGCATACCTGGCTTGGAGATTCTCTTGATACCGGAGATGATTTTCTCGTTCTTATCTTTTCCGTACTTCAAGGTGATTCGGATGGTCTTGAATGCTCCATCCTCTACTAACTCATATTTCTTAACGTATCCTTCCTTCACCAAGATATCAGCGATAGCTAATTTCATTTTGGAAGAAGGTACATCTACTGTATCGTGCTTTGCAGCGTTTGCGTTACGCACTCTGGTAAGCATATCTGCAATTGGATCGCTCATTGTCATTGATTTTGCCTCCTTACTATCTATATGGATTACCAGCTTGCTTTCTTAACACCCGGAATCTGGCCCTTGTATGCTAACTCACGGAAACAGATACGGCAGATGCCGTACTTTCTTAAATAAGCATGTGGACGACCACAAATTCTGCAGCGGTTGTACTCTCTGGTAGAGAACTTAGCCGGACGCTGCTGCTTAATCTTCATTGAAGTTTTAGCCATGGA
>JAUNGR010000102.1 GCA_030524485.1 bacterium
GCCTATGGTGGATGATTTGTATGGAGATCAGTATCTGTTGGTACCAGTAGAAGATAATAAAAATAATCCGACTATCACAAACAAACATGAACATGAAGGTCTAGAAGGAAAGAAATATTATGTGTTGGATTATGCAGGAACCTTTACCAATGTGGTAGTGGGTGAGGATGAGGATGGAAATCTTCTGACAGCAGCAAGTATCACGGTAACCATGGGAAGTGGAAGTGCAGATGTAGATGGAAAACAGGAAACTTACACGGGTGCTCATACCGAGATTAAGTGGTATTATCCGGAGCTTCCAAGGGAAAGATATTCCATTTCGGTGAATTATAAGACCTTGGTGGAGTTAGCACCTCCAGGTTATGAAAAACCAGAAGGGGAACAACTTACCTACACCATTGGAAATATTGTTTGGATGAATGATCGAGAGAAAGACCGTATTTTCGATTCTCTTTGGGGAGGAGGCTCTGTCATCACTTTTGACAAACAGATTGTGACAGATAGGGGTTCAGACGATACCATTGCGGATGATAAATTATCCACCGAAGGTGCCGGAAAGTACGAGGAGGGCAGATATTCCGTCATCAAAAAAGGGAAAAATGGAAAGGGAACTTCGGTGACCTATCGTTTGCTCTTCCACAATACAGGCATAAATGAATATATATTGAGTGGTAAGAATATTGTAGATGCACTGCCTAATACCAGAGGAAAATTCAAGTGGGTACTTGGTCAAAATGTAATATATTCTGGTGTAGTTTCTAAAAATGACGCAACTGAGGTGCATATGGGTGACTGGAAGCTTGTGGATAGCTATGGTGAGGATAATTTGGGAGAGGAGGAAGGAACACAATTTATTACATGGTCTGAGGAGTCTTATGTGAAGTTTGAGGGAAATGGCACGCTTGCTGTTTATATTACACTGATTTTCCCAAGCAACGATGAGGAAGGAGAGGCAACTTGGGATCTTTATGAAGAGGAAAATGACGGTAGGGTACTAAAAAATACTCTGTATGTATATGATTTTCCAGTTTCCGTATCCCATGATTTGGAGAGTGCAGGGAGACCGATGCTTCAAAAAGGAGTTTACCGTTTGGCACAAAGTGAAGCAAGTCCAGCCACATCTTATGATAGGGCTGGTACCGATTTGAAGCAATATTCAAACCGAGATGGAGAATTTCAGTCTGTTGTCTATTATGTGGTTTTGCACAATGACGGACATTCCCGTATGTATCTAAGTGATCTTCAGGATTTACTGCCAAGAGGATTTACATATGTACAGATGGTTACAAATAGCAATGAGAGTAATGTATCAGCGGGAACGGTGCGAGAGATTCAAACCCTAGGAGGAACCTATGAGGCCCAACCGACGATCTTGGTGGAAATGCAAAGCGAAGATGGGACAGAGATTACGTATCGAAGTGCAACGATTAGTGCAGGTACAACGAAAAGAGAAGATGGAAGGCAACAAATCACCTTCTCCTTCGGTGCCGGAAGTGGTGACTATCCGGTAAAATATGATGAGGAACTCCAAAAGTATTATCTGGATAAGGGAGAGGGCATCGTATTTGGTTATATTGCGAATGTTGGTTATGCTGACGAGACGGATGATGAGGCATGGAACGTAATCGGAATGCCTTATACCGATTACCTAGAGGTTGGATTAACCAAACAGAGCAACACAAAGTTTAAGAACACTCATGATAATTATTATTCGGCCCCGAACGATGGGTATCGATATATTGAACTTGAGAAGGTGGTGAAAGAAAAATACGGTTTTGAGGCACAGAACGAGGGTACTTCTGAAGAAGAGCAACAATGGTTAACTTCCGATGTAAGAGTGGAACGAGGAAGCATTGTGCCTGGCATTACCAAGTATACAGATTCTTATAGTAATAATGGATGGGCGATACCAAGTGGTCGAGAGGAATACACAGCCAGTGTTTATGGCTCTTCCACTGTTTACTGGAGAGTCAAACTTACGAATACAGGAAGTACCTCTTTAACGGATTATACGGTGAGAGATGTTATGCCTTATCCTTATGTATTTGAGGGGACTGTATACTATACAATAAAAGATAGCCAAGGGAACGTACTAGCAAGTCATGGTAATATGGCTATAACGGAGGAAGGCTATACTTTGATAACCTTTCCAGAAAAGAGAACTGGAACAGAAAAGAGTATAAGTGTTAAAAATGGATATACCCATATGGGAACGAATGTTACAGTAAACTTTAAGGAAGATGAGTGGTTTGATTTAGCATCATCTGGTCTTTCGGATTATCAGATTGCTTTTGCGATGGAGAGAGTAGGCAACGCAGCAGGACAGCAGGAGGAGGTATTGAAACTTCACTTTGAGGGAGGAAAGGTAGCAATTCCAGCAGGTGGTGAAGCAGAGATTGTATTTGCCTCCAGAAATCCTACAAATAGTTATGAGAATACGGTATATATCAATCATGCAGAGTTGACACCAAACAAACAGAGTTTTACCGATGCTGGACAGGGAAGTATCATTTATGGTGAAGATGGAAAACCAGAGACCGTGAGAGCTTTCTCACCAGTGACAGTAAATGGTGCCTATACAACGGATTCTGTTAAGAGTATAGTGGAGAAAAATAATCCAGAGAATCAGGCAAACTCAAGAGATCCAGAGAATAATTATATTCTTCTCAGTCAGCCAGACAGTGTATTCCGCTATACATTAACCGTGGAGAATAATACAAATGAGGCAATGCAAAGGTTGGTATTGATTGATAACTTGCCATCTGGGACCGATGACCATATGCCATTCTCCACAACCACAGACCGAGGCAGTGAGTTCAGTGTTAGATTGTCAGATACTCCGAACTTTGAGGCAAAGATTACGATGCCAGTGAAAGATCCAGATACCGGAGAAACAACGACAAAAACATATAGACTGGCACCAACACAAAATTATAGCGTAGAATATGCAAGTACAACAGATTTTGGTGATAGACAGAGTAATGACTGGCATGGTCGAGGCGGAGAACTCGATCCTGGATATTCTACAACGGCAAAGTGGCTACCGATTGATTTAGATGAACTGAGTTCCTTCCCAGGAGAGGAGAAAAAAGAGGAAGAAGTACCAGAATTGACAGGAACCTTGCCAAAAGAGGTAGTAAATAATGCGAAGGCACTTCGTATTGTAGTGATGTCAGCGAGACAGATTACTTTGGTGGCAGGAGCGAAATTAGAATTTTCCTTTGATGCAGTTGTGGAGGAGAATACAGAGGATCCAGCATCACCAGGAGAGATTGCATGGAATAACTTTGGTTACCATTATCATCTGAAAGGAAGTGGAACAGATGTTCATCTTGAGGCAATGCCTTTGGTAGTGGGTGTTCGTATCCCAGCAGTACCAGTATTGGAAAAGAGATTGGTAAATGCACAGGGAATTGAGGTAAAGGCAGAACAAGAAGAAACATTCCCATTCCTTGTTTACGAAGGGGAAAAGCTGGAGGGCGAATACAAGACTTCAGAAAAATGGAAAGAAGCTCTAAAAGCAGCTGATAGGAAATACCATATCTATGAATTAACAGTACCTGAGGGAGCAAGCACAAGTGGAAAGATAAAACTGCTTGTTGACGAAGAAGCTGGTTGGGAATGGAAAGATGGTGCAACCTATACGATGACAGAGCTTTCAGAGAATAAGGATTACGCTTTCAATGATTTTAATCACTTTACGCAAACAGGAAGCGAGAATTCTTTGACCTTCCAGTATGATAAAGACAAGGATGATAAGATAACCTTCAGTTGCTACAATAAATTGCTTTCTTGGAATGTAGAAGGAACAAAAGTGGGAGATAATGGAGCTACGGGACTGGAAGGAGCGGTATTTGCACTGTATGGTCCTACGAAAACTTTGACTAGCGTTCCTGAAGACTACAAGGATCTGGATATTGCTATGACAATGGATGTGGATGATACGACATGGTATCTGTATGATGTCCAGACAACCGATGGAGCGGGTAACTTTACATGGACGGGTCTAAAAGAAGATGCATATTATCTGTGGGAGGTAAAAGCTCCAGATAGATTTAATTTCAGTGAGAGAAACCGAGGAATGATTTTAAATCGGACAGATACTCATGGTGGAGTCACATATTCATTTAAGGTAACAAATTATGCCAGCTTTGAATTCCCAGAGACTGGTGGCACTGGAAGACATCCGTTTACAACAGTCGGGCTGTCCTTAATGGCAGTCACTGCACTGATGTATCTATATTATCATAAACGGAGAAAGGAGGGCAAAACCTCCTAGTCCCCTAAAAACAGGACAATCGTTCTGAATTCCTCGATTCCCCTCAAAAGGAATCGGGGGAGGGGAATGACTGGGAATACCGAAGAAAACAAAAGATAAGAAGAAACTGACGTAAAACGAAGTTTAAACATGAAAAAGGAGAACGAGATGAGAAGATTGAAAAAAGTATTGGCAGCACTCCTTGCAGGAGCAATGGTGTTGGCAACAGCAGCACCAGCAATGGCAGAACCGACGACGAACGAGAACAAGTTTACAATTACTGTACCAGAAGACGATGCTCATGCATATGAGGTGTATCAGATTTTTACAGGTACATATTCCGAAGAAAAGGAGGAAGACAAGGATATAAAAACATTGTCCGATATCAAATGGGGACAAAATGCTCTGATACCAACAGAAACAGATAAAGACAAAAAGGTTGGTGATTCGGTATCTGAGGCTGTACTGACTGAATTAAAGGATACAGCAGGAAACGATGCGGCAGTATTGAAAGTAATTACGAAATATGTGAATTTTGATAGTACAACTACAACTATTCAAACAGTTGATAATCAAACAGCTTTAACAGTACCTGCAGGATACTACCTGATTAAGGATGATGAGAATTTTAAACCAGGGGGGTCTGAGACAGCCTCTACTTATGTTGTTAGAGTAGTAGACAATATTACGATTGCTCGTAAGGATGGAACTGTTACATCTGAGAAAAAGGTTAAGGATGTTAATGATAGCACTGGAGAGCTAACTGGTTGGCAGGATTCTGCGGACTATGATATCGGAGATATGGTTGATTTCCAGTTAACTGCTACGGTTCCGGAGAACTATGATGGCTATAAAAAATTTGCCCTCACATTTCATGATAGCTACACGGAGGGATTAACTTTTGATGTAGATAGTGTAAAGGTGTATGTTGATAATGGTGCTACTACCAGTACAGAACCAATCGGAACGGACCTTTATGAAGTTGTAACAGAGCTAGAAGAAAAACATTCTCATAAGGATGGAGATAATTTTAAAGGTGGTATGTTTGATATTAGATTTTCTAATTTAAAAGCTATTAAAGACGTTAAGGCAGGTAGTACCATTCGTGTAGAATATCAGGCAACACTGAATGAAGGTGCTGTGATTGGTAGTGCTGGAAACCCGAATACAATGTATCTGGAGTTTGACAATAATCCAAATGATGAGGGTAAGGGAGAGACCCCAAAAGATACCGTTATTGTATTTACTTACAAGACCATTGTAAATAAGGTAAAAGAGAATACTGAGGCTTTGGCAGGTGCAGAGTTCACTCTTGAGAAAAAGATAAAGACTGGTAATGGTACGGATGATTTTAAATGGGTTGCAATTGAGAAAGTTGCATATGACGGAGCTGAAGGAACACAAACTACATTTGAATTTGCTGGTTTGGATGATGGAAACTATAGATTGACTGAGACCAAAACTCCTGTAGGTTACAATACCATTGACCCGATTGAGTTTACGGTTACAGCAAAACATGATGAAGAAGCAGAGACTCCAGCGTTGAAAGAATTGAACGGAAAGTCAACAACAGAAGGTCAAATTACATTTACTTCTAGTATACCTGATGGTTCTTTGTCTACGGATGTAGTAAACAAGAAGGGTGCTAATCTTCCTGAGACCGGTGGTATGGGTACTACTATTTTCTACATTCTTGGTGGTATTATGATGCTTGGTGCGACAGTGGTTCTGATTACCAGAAAACGTATGGAGTCTCAGCAGTAAATAGACTGGCTTCGTTTTTGGTGAGGCATCACCAAGAGGGAAAGTTTAAGAAAAAGTGAAACAAAAGTAACTTAGCACATCCGGCTGTTACCGAGGAGAATTTCCTCTCCTCGGTATACAGCCGCAAGGAGAACTCTGACATCATGAAAAAACAAATTACAACAATTTTATTGGGCCTGCTATTTTTGACAGGGCTGTCCTTGCTGCTGTATCCGACGGTCAGCGATTACTGGAACTCTCTTCATCAATCTCGTGCGATTGCCAGTTACGCAGAAGCAGTTGAACAGATGAACACAACGGACTACGAGGCACTTCGGGAGGAGGCACGAAAGTATAACGAAGCTCTTTTGGAGAATGATGTTCGCTTGTCTCCCACAGAGGAACAAAAAGAATGGTATAACAAACTTTTAAATGTGACAGGAACCGGAATCATGGGCTATATTGAGATTCCTTCCATTCAATGTTCCCTTCCCATCTATCATGGAGTGGAAGATACCGTGCTGCAGATTGCTGTGGGGCATATTGAGGGAACCTCTCTTCCGGTGGGAGGAGAGAGCACACATGCGGTGCTTTCTGGGCATAGAGGGCTTCCGTCAGCAAGATTATTTACGGATTTGGATAAGCTAGCGGAGGGAGATACCTTTCTGCTGCATGTGTTGGACGAGACCCTCACTTACCAAGTGGATCAGATTCGGATTGTGGAGCCTGACAATGTGGACGATTTGGCGATTGAAGAGGGAAAGGATTTGTGTACGCTGGTAACCTGTACTCCCTATGGCATCAATTCGCATCGCCTTTTGGTTCGAGGACATCGAATTGAGACCGAGGAGGAAGCTGCTGCTGTGTATGTGCAGGCAGATGCTACCCAGATTGACCCACTGTATGTAGCACCTTTGGTAGCCATACCGATGCTTGTGATTCTTTTCATCTGGCTGTTTGTGGGAAGTGGCAGAGGTGCATCCAAAAAGAAGCACAATAACAAGAATGGAGAGTTACGAGACAAAATGGACGATAAGAAATAAGATAGATTAGGGGGTAGAAGGCTATGAAACAAATTTTGAAACGGGGAGCGATTTTGTTTGGTATCCTGTTGTACTTGTTTTGTTTTGCTGTACCGGCCTTGGCCTACAGTGAGATGGATACCACACAGGAAACCTCTTTGACTCTGCATTATGGAAATGCATCTCGAAAAATTGCCAATGCAACATTTTCGATTTATCGAGTGGCAGATGTCGCAGCTCGCTTATCAAATTACACTCTGAGTGGGGATTTCAGCCAGTATCCGGTGCAGCTGAATGCTCTGGACAGTGCAGGGTGGAAGGCAGCTGCGGAGACGCTGACAAGTTATGCACAGAGGGACAAGCTGTCTCCGATGCAGACCGGAAAAACCGATTCACAGGGAAATCTCAGCTTTTCTAAGCTGAATGTCGGACTGTATCTGGTGGTGGGCGAGAAGTTGACAAGTGGACGCTACACCTTTACACCGGAGCCATCTTTGGTATTGTTGCCAAGTGCAGATGCCAATGAACAGTGGGTATATCAGGTGGAAATGTACCCGAAATATACAGAGACACATCGGACGGAACCAGATTCACCGGGGGGCGATGATGGCGAGAAGCCTATCACCCGCAAGGTTTTGAAGGTTTGGAATGATGCAGCAGGCAGTTCCCATCCACAGGAGATCGTGGTACAGTTGCTTCGCGATGGCAATGTATACGATATGGTTACTTTGAACGAGGCAAATGGTTGGGCTCACACATGGAGCGATCTGGACAGAGGCTATGCATGGAGTGTGACGGAGTATGAGGTTCCAGAACAGTATAAGGTTTCTATCAGCCGCAATGGCATTACCTTTGTGGTGACGAACACGCACGATTCATGGACTCCGCCGGAGACCCCGAACACTCCGGGCAATCCAGACAATCCGAACCAGCCTCCGGATATCAGTGAGACAGGTGAAGGTCCAAGTCCCGAGGAGCCAACAATACCGGAGGGAGGGACTCCTCTGCCACAGACAGGTGTGCTTTGGTGGCCGGTTCCGTTGCTTGTGATTGGTGGTTTGCTTTGCTTTTTGATTGGATGGAAGTACAATCGCAATCAGGAGCAGGAGGATGGCAATGCGAGGTAAAAAGTGCGGAAGCATTTTTATGGCAATCGGACTTTTGTTTTTGGTGGCCGCTCTCATCTTGACTTTATATAATGTTTGGGATGAGAGTCGAGCCGATGCGGCTGCACAGAAGGTTCTGGAGCAGTTGAGAGAGGACACAAAAGAAGAATGGCAGCCAGAGTCGAAGGAAAGTGGAGAGTATGAGGAAGAGCCAACACAGGATTTGGAACTGCAAAATCCTGAGGAGGTGGAGATTCCAAATTATATTTTGAATCCCAACATGTCTATGCCAACCAAGGAGATTGACGGAAATTCCTACATAGGAACCCTGTACATAGAAGCTTTGGATTTATTCTTGCCGATTATGAGCGATTGGAGCTACGAGAAATTGAGAATTGCTCCCTGCCGCTACAGTGGTTCTGCTTATACCAAAAATTTGGTGCTTGCCGGACATAATTACCGCAAACATTTCAGTGGTCTGAAGGCTCTTGCGATTGGAGATCGGATTACCTTTACAGATATGGACGGAAATACCTTTGTGTATGAGGTTGGAGATGTGGAGATTTTGCAGCCAACAGCAGTGGAAGAGATGACGGACAGCGGTTGGGATTTATCCCTGTTTACTTGTACCTATGGTGGACAGACTCGTTTTACTTTACGATGCAGACAGGTGCCATAAGAAAAATACAACGAAGATACGGGCATGGTGATGAGAATGGGAAAGGCAGAAATTACAAAACCGCAAATTTTAGAGAGTGCGAAGGAAGAATTTTTGGAGAAAGGCTATCAGGAAGCCTCTCTTCGGAAAATTGTGAAGAAAATTGGTTTGACAACAGGAGCTTTTTATGGATATTATCGCAGCAAGGAAGCCATTTTTGATGTACTTGTAAAATCAACAGCGGAAAGCTTTGTGATTTGGTATTATCAAGCCTGTTGCGAGTGTGAAGAAAGAAGAAGAGAGGTCGGCAGAGAACCTTTTAAGGACTATCAAAGAGACCTGTTGTTTCAAATGATAGAATATATTTATAAAGATATTGAGAACTTTCGGTTGCTCTTCTGCTGCAGCCAAGGTTCTGGATATGAGAGATATATGGACAAATTGGTGGAAATACAGGCCTACTTTCTCTTAAAGCTGG
>JAUNGR010000103.1 GCA_030524485.1 bacterium
GCTGCGGACATTCCCCTTGCAACCGACAGCATCTTAGAAAAAGTAGATTGCCTGAATAATCTGACAGATAACAACGTAGTTTCCTCCCTTCCGCTCATCTTGGATAAGGCAAATGCGAAAAACATTCCCGTATTTGGAAGTGAGATTGAGCAGGTAAAAATCGGCTGCCTTGCCTCCATGGGACTGGACTATGTGGAGCTGGGAAAACAAACTGGCCACATGGCTGCACAGGTGTTAAAGGGAGAAAAGAAAGCGAGTGAGATGAACTTTGAGGTGATTGACGGAGCTTCCTTCTATTATAATTCCAAAGTAGCCACGAATCTTTCCATCTCCATCCCAGAGGACCTTGCCTCTTCCGCAAAAGAAGTTTTTAGCGAAATCACAGAGTAGTGGAGGCTGTCATGACGATTATTCTTGGAGTACTGGAAGAGGGACTGATTTATGCGATTCTAGCCCTCGGCATTTATATTACCTACACCATATTGGACTTTCCTGACCTCTCGGTGGACGGCACCTTCCCCATGGGTGCCGCCCTCACCTCCACTCTGATTTTAGCAGGGGTCAATCCCGTCCTGAGTTTGTTCCTCGCTTTTCTTGCCGGAGCGGCAGCAGGTGCCCTCACCGGCCTGATTCATGTCAAATGTCGGGTGAGGGATTTGCTCTCTGGAATCATTATGATGACCGCCCTCTACTCGGTCAATCTAAGAATCGCAGGCGGCAAGTCCAACCAACCGATTTTCAGCAAGGAAACCATCTTTGAGAATGCCTTTTTGGCCTCCTTTGTGCCAGAGGCTCTCAATCCCTACTTGGTGGTTTTGCTCCTTCTTGTGATTGTGCTGCTTTGTAAGTTTGGCTTGGATCTCTTTTTAAACACCCGTTCTGGCTATCTTCTGCGTGCCGTCGGGGACAACGAAACCCTTGTCACCTCCCTTGCCAAAGATAAGGGAAAGGTGAAAATTTTAGGACTCGCCATTGCCAATGCTTTTGCTGCCCTCTCCGGAGCTGTCTACTGTCAGCAAAAGGGCTTTTTCGAGATTACCATAGGAACAGGGGCGATGGTGATTGGTCTTGCCAGCGTAATCATAGGCACGCAGGGGCTGCGCCGAATTCCGGCCATCAAAGCGACCACAGCTGTGATTTTAGGCTCCATCCTCTACAAGGCCTGCGTCTCGATTGCGATTTCTTTGGGAATGGAACCCAGTGACTTAAAGCTGATTACCGCCGTTTTGTTCCTGCTGATTTTGCTTGTCAGCAAAGTTCGTGGCAGAAAGAGAGGAAAGCTGCATGATTGAGCTGAAGGGAATTCATAAGTATTACAATGCAGGCACGGTGAATGAAATGTGTCTGTTCCATAACTTTAATATGAACATCCAAGACCACGAGTTTGTCTCTGTGGTTGGCAGCAACGGTTCCGGAAAAACCTCCCTGTTAAATCTGATTTGTGGCAGCATCCCTGTTGATTCCGGCTCCATTTTGATGAACGGAAAAGATATCACCAAAATGCCAGAATTCAAACGGCAACAGCGCATCGGGCGTGTGTACCAAAATCCTGCCCTCGGAACCTGCCCCCACATGACCATCCTAGAAAATATGTCCCTTGCGGACAATAAGGGCAAGCCCTTCAATTTACGCTTAGGAACCAACCGCAAACGCATTGCATTTTATCGGGATATCTTACGTCCGCTCGGTCTGGGCTTGGAGGACAAATTGTATGTCAAAGTCGGTGCACTCTCCGGTGGTCAAAGACAGGCAATGGCACTTTTGATGTCCACCATGACTCCCATTGATTTTCTGATTTTAGATGAGCATACCGCCGCTCTCGACCCCAAAACAGCCGATATTATTATGAGGCTCACCGACCAAATTGTGCGTGAAAAACAACTCACCACCATCATGGTAACCCACAACCTACGTTATGCGGTGGAGTACGGTTCCCGCCTCTATATGATGCACCAAGGACAGGCCATTCTCGACAAAGTGGGGACTGAAAAAAAGAACCTAAAAGTAGAGGATATCTTAGATAAATTTAACGAAATCAGCATTGAATGCGGAAATTAAAAACCCAAAAACGCTGCAGAAGAAGAATCAACTCTCGCTTCTGCAGCGTTTCTTATTGTATTAGATATTTCTTAATTCTGTTAGATACTTATCCTTCTGCTTGTTCTCGTTCGCTTATCTCTGAACACGGCCGGAACCATCTCCGCCTGCCAAATTGTCAACGTCTGCACGAGTCACTAAGTTGAAGTCTCCTGGGATGGTATGCTTCAATGCGGAAGCTGCTACTGCAAATTCCAGAGCTGCCTTCATATCCTTGCCATCTGCCAAACCACAGATCAGACCAGCTGCGAAGGAATCGCCACCACCTACACGGTCTACGATAGGAGTGATGCTATATTTTCTGGAGTGATAGAACTCACGAGTCTGTCCGTCCATGATACATGCAGACCATCCATTGTTGGATGCGGAGTAGCTCTCACGCAGGGAGCTGATGATGTACTTGAAACCGAACTTATCAGCCATCTGATTGAAGATGTCTACATAACCAGCCAGCTCCAGCTCACCGGAAGTAACATCTGTGTTACCTGGCTTAAAGCCCAGAACCTTCTCAGCATCTTCCTCATTACCGATACAAACATCCACATACTGCATCAGGTTGGTCATGATTCTCTGTGCCTTCTCAGAAGACCACAGTTTCTTACGGAAGTTTAAGTCTACGGATACGGTAACGCCGTGAGCCTTAGCTGCCTTCAAAGCTGCCTCTGTCAGCTCTGCTGCTGCGTCGCTGACTGCTGGAGTGATACCTGTAAAGTGGAACCAATCACAGTCTGTGAAAATCTCATCAAAGTTGAACTGATCTGCAGTTGCTGTTGAGATAGAAGAATGTGCTCTATCATAAACAACATTGGAAGCTCTCATAGCAGAACCAGTCTCCAGATAGTAGATACCCAGTCTCTCACCGCTTCTTACGATGTGCTTGGTTCCTACGTTGTACTTTCTCAGAGCTGCAACCGCACACTCACCAATCGGGTTAGCCGGTACTGCGGTAACGAACTCTGCCTCATGGCCATAGTTTGCCAGAGAAACAGCTACGTTTGCCTCTCCGCCGCCGTAGTTGATGTCAAACTCATCTGCCTGAATAAACTTCTCATTGTTCGGTGTGGACAATCTTAACATAATTTCGCCCATTGTCACGATTTTTGCCATTGTTTTAATCTCCTTATTCTTTTGATTCGACTCGGATGTCACTGCTTCATCCGCTCTGCTCTCTTTTCTTTATTTGCGTGCTGCTGCAACAGCCTCTACAAACTCTTTTGCCTTAGCGGTTACGGCTGCAAAATCACCAGTCTTTGCACCCTTGGTCAAGCTGCTGCCTGTACCAACGGCATAAGCACCTGCCTTCAGCCACTTGTCAACATTATCTACGTCAACACCGCCGGACGGCATGAACTCACCCTGTGGCAGAGGACCCTTGAAGGAGCTGATAGCTGCTGGTCCCACAATATTTCCTGGGAAAATCTTGATTACATCGCAGCCTGCCTCCATTGCGGTGATGGCCTCGGTAGGAGTCATAACACCCGGAAGCATCGGTACTCTGTAGCGGTTGCACAGTTTGATGGTCTCTACGTTTAAGCCTGGGCTTACCACGTAGTTTGCACCTGCCAGAATGACAGCTCTTGCTGTCTCCGGATCCAGTACGGTACCTGCACCGATCACTACCTTATCGTTGTCTTTGTATTTCTCGGACATCATCTGGATGAACTCCACTGGATTGCCCTCGTCCATCGTCATGGTGATCTCGATGAAGTTGATGCCTCCCTCAATGATAGCATCCACTACCTTCTCACCCTGCTCTTTGTTCTTTGCACGAACAACAGCTACCAAGCAATCTTCTTTCAGTCTGGTTAAAACCTGCTCTTTTTTCATAGCCTTCTCCTTCTTTCTCTTTGTTCTTCGTATATACGAACTGTGTCCATATATACGATTTTTATGTTTAAATTTTAATGGTACTCTCTCATTTTGTCAAGCAGTATCTGCAAGATAAGAGACAAATTGCCTACTCCCGATATCCCAAAAGCACCGAGAGTTCTCTTGCCCTCTGCCGCACCAACTTGCCCAAAGCATCGTAATCTTCATCTGGACGGTACAATCCGGATATGCTGAGTGCTCCTGCAATCTTTCCTTCTTTTTCAAACACAGCGGCTCCGACGCACTTCATGTGCTCTTCCACCTCTCTGTCATCAAAGGCATAGCCCCGCTCTTTCACCCTCTGCAGCTCTTTTTGCAGCTCCTCACAGGAGGCGATGGTGCGTGCCGTTCTCTGCTCAAAGCGAAGATGACGGAACACTTCCTGCTTCACCTTTTCACTCTCCTCGGCCAAAATTGCCTTACCCAAGGAGGTACAATAAACCGGATTGCGGGAACCCACCGTTGCCGTCGTGATGATCGGATTTTCCGGCTCCACCTTGCTGACATATACGATTTCATCTTCCGACAACACCCCAAAAAATACCGTCTTTTGGGTCTCTGCCGCCAACTTCTTCATCACAGGCTCAAGAGTATCCTTGAGATTCATATGGTTGGTGTAGGTCACACCGATCTGATAGGCGTGAAGTCCCACTCGATACCTCTGTCTGCTTCCCTTTTCCATGCGAAGCATCCCTGTGCTGCTCAAAGTTGTGACGATATCATAGGCACTCGTCTTAGGTATCTTCAATCTGTCGCAAATCTCATCTAAGGTCACACCGTCCACACTCTCCGAGGCCAATGCCAAAATCTCCACCGTACGCAGAACCGTCCGATTCAGCTTCATTCTATTCTCCTTATGCCTTTTTCTACCTTTTTCTTTCGGTTTCTTCTTTCTCTGTCCAGTATACTCCAAAAGCAAGGAGCTAGCAAGTCCTTTCGTGCGGATCCCTTATCTTTCTATGGCATTGCCCCTTACAGGGTCACGCCCTGTTTAAAGATAGCCATATCGTGGAAACCGGCCTCCTCTGCCTTTACCTTCTTTCCAGAAGCAACCTGAAGCACATAGTCAAATAGCTCCTTTCCCTGCTCCTCCAAGGTTTTATCTTCTACCATACGTCCGGCATTAAAGTCAATCCAGTTGTTCTTATGTCCGGCCAGCTTGGAGTTGCTGGAAATCTTTACGGTCGGAACTGGTGATGCAAAAGGCGTTCCTCTTCCGGTGGTAAAAAGTACAATCTGGGCACCTGAGATAGCAAGTGCCGTGGCCGCTACCAAGTCATTGCCCGGTGCGGACAAAAGGTTTAAGCCCTTTACTTTCACCGGCTCTGCATAACTTAACACACCCTTTACCAGAGCACTTCCTGACTTCTGGGTGCAGCCTAGGGACTTATCCTCCAAAGTGGAGATACCGCCCTTTTTGTTTCCCGGAGACGGATTCTCATAGATGGTCTGGTTGTGGCTCTTAAAATAATTCTTAAAGTTATTAATCAAATCTACGGTCTTTTCAAACAGCTCCGGTGTCTCACAGCGGTTCATCAAGATGGTCTCCGCTCCAAACATCTCCGGCACCTCGGTCAAAATCGTTGTTCCTCCCTTGGAAATCAGAAGGTCAGAAAAGGCACCCACAGTTGGATTGGCTGTGATACCGGAGAGTCCGTCCGAACCTCCGCACTTCATTCCGATGATCAACTCGCTGGCATCTATCTTCTCTCTCTGGAAGGCTTTGGTATACTCCGCAAGCTCTGCCAGAATCTCCATCGCTGCCTCCTGCTCGTCCTCCACATCCTGACACTGTAAGAAACGCACTCTCTGCGGGTCATACTCACCGATGTATTCCTTTAAAACCGGAATGTTGCTGTTCTCACACCCCAGTCCCAGCACCAACACGCCTCCGGCATTGGGATGGTGAATCATATCGGCAAGCACCTTTCGGGTATTCTCCTGATCGTCTCCCATCTGGGAACATCCATAGGGATGATTGAAGGCAATGACATCCTCCAGAGTGCCTCCGATGAAGGCCTTTGCCTGTCTCTCCAAGGAAGCTGCGATCGAATTGACACAACCTACGGTTGGGATAATCCAGATTTCGTTTCGCACGCCTGCTTTTCCGTCTGTGCGGCGGAAACCGTCAAAGTAAGCATGTTCGCTCTCCTTCAAGTCAGAGCCTATCGGCTGGTAGCTGTAAGTCAGCAAATCTCCCAGAGCAGTCTTTAAATTATGTACGTGAATCCACTGTCCTACTTCAATGTCTGCCTGTGCATAGCCGATGCGGAAACCATATTTAATGACTTCCTCTCCTTTGGCAATCGGCTTTACCGCAAACTTATGTCCCTGAGGAATCTCCTCCTTCGTTGTGACCTGTGTTCCGGCAACGTCCAAAACCTCTCCCTTTGCGATGGGACGCAACGCCACTGCTACGTTGTCATTCTGATTAATTCTGATAAAATCCTGCATATGTTTTCCTCCCCAGCCTAAAATCTCCTTTCCGGCTGTCCATACGATGATGATGCAAATACAAAAGTCCCAAACCACTCCATCCCCGAGACGCTTGCCCTTCCGTAAATAGAGACGCTCTCGCCTTTTGTATTTTTGCGATTGTAAGTGCTTACATATAATTCTACTTGCTTTTGTGAAAGAAGTCAATAAAAAAATGTAAAAGACTTGCAATTTTTATATCTTCTATGTATAATAAATGTATTCTGAAAGAGCTTTCAGAAAGTACTTTCAGAAAATTTTCAGGGAGGTGCGCTTATTTTGAACATCTATGACGTATCACAAAAAGCCAATGTCTCCATTGCTACGATATCCCGTGTTTTGAATGGCAATCCCAATGTCAGCGACAAGACACGTGCCAGAGTTCTTGCCGTGATGGACGAACTCGGCTACACCCCCAATGTTTTTGCAAGAGGTCTAGGTCTGAATACCATGCAGACCATCGGTGTGATGTGCTCCGATTCCTCAGACCCCTATCTTGCCAATGCCATTTATTATCTGGAACGTGAGCTACGCAACAACCACTACGATTCCATTCTCTGTTGTACCGGATACTCTCTGGATACCAAAAAGAAGTATCTCTCCTTGCTCCGCTCCAAACGTGTGGATGCTATTATTCTGACCGGTTCCAAGTTTATTGAGCTGCGCCAGAAAGATAATCTGTATATTCTCGATGCAGCCAAGGAGATTCCTATCATGCTGGTCAATGGTTTTCTGGACGGACCAAACATTTACAGTACAGTCTGTGACGATTACAGTGCCATGTATGATGTCACCAGCAATCTCATTAAGAGCGGGTGCCGAAGGATTCTATACTTATATACCAGCCAGTCCTACAGTGGACAAAATAAGAGAACTGGATATCTGAACGCCTGCCAAGATGCGGGCATTGCACCGGAGCAGGCTCTGGTACATCAGTGTCCGAAGGATGTGCTGGAAGCCAAAAACCTTTTGACCGCTCTCCACGAGCAGGGGCTTCGCTTTGATGCCGTTTTGACCTCAGACGACTCCCTCGCTGTCGGTGCGGTCAAGTATGCAAACATCCATCATATCTCGATTCCGGATGAGCTTTCGGTTGTGGGATACAACAATTCCATGTTTTCTCTTTGTACGGAACCAGAACTTTCTTCCGTGGACACAAAGATTGAGGCTCTATGTACTTCAACGGTAAACACTCTCATGGGTGTTTTCGCCGGCGGCAATGTGCCAAGCAAGACTACGATTGCCGCTGACTTTATAGCAAGAGATACCACCAAGTTTTAACCCAAAATTCTAAATTAAGGAGGATATATCACATGAAAGCATTTATGGACAAGGACTTTCTCTTAAGCACAGATATGGCTAAGACTCTGTTCCACGATTACGCAGCAAAGGTGCCGGTGTTGGATTACCACTGCCACATCAATCCGCAGGAGATTTACGAGAATCGTAAGTTTGAGAACATTACACAGGTATGGCTGGGAGGCGACCACTACAAGTGGAGACAGATGCGTTCCAACGGTGTGGAGGAGAAGTACATCACAGGCGACGCTTCTGACCGTGAGAAATTCCAGAAATGGGCAGAGACCATGCCAAAGCTCATCGGCAACCCTCTGTATCACTGGAGCCATCTGGAGCTTAAGACCTATTTCGGTTACAATGGCTACTTAAACGGTGACACCGCTGAGGAAGTTTGGAATCTGTGCAACGCAAAGCTGCAGGAAGATTCTATGACTGTAAGAAATATCATCCGTCAGTCCAATGTTACTTTAATCTGTACCACAGACGACCCAATTGACACTTTAGAGTGGCATCAGAAAATCAAGGCAGATGAGACCTTCCAGGACGTTCAGGTTCTTCCAGCTTGGAGACCAGATAAGGCTCTGAATGTAGAGAAACCAACCTACGCCGAGTACATCGCAAAGCTGTCTGAGCGCAGTGGCATTGAGGTGAAGGATTTCGCTTCTTTGAAGGCTGCTTTAAACAACCGTATGGATTTCTTTGCAGAGAATGGATGCTCCGTTTCCGACCACGCACTGGAATATGTTATGTACGTTCCCGCTTCCGAGGCTGAGGTGGATGCCATCATCGCAAAGAGTCTTTCTGGAGAGAAGGTTTCCAAAGAAGAGGAACTCAAATATAAGACCGAATTCATGCTCTTCATCGCAAAAGAGTACAACAAACGCAACTGGGTGATGCAGCTTCACTATGGCTGTAAGCGTGATAACAACGCTTATATGTTTGAGAAGCTGGGTGCAGATACTGGTTTCGACTGCATCAACAACTACGCTCCTTCTGCTCAGATGGCAGACTTCTTGAATGCTCTGAGTGGAACTGACGAGATTCCGAAGACCATCATCTACTCTCTGAATCCTGTGGACAACGCTTCCATCGGCACCATCATCGGCTGCTTCCAGAGCAAGATTCCAGGAAGAATTCAGCAAGGTTCCGCTTGGTGGTTCAATGACCACAAGGTAGGTATGACAGAGCAGATGACTTCTCTGGCAAACTTGGGTTGTCTTGGAAACTTTGTTGGTATGTTGACCGACTCCAGAAGCTTCCTGTCTTATACCAGACATGAGTACTTCAGACGCATCCTCTGTGAGTTAATCGGCGGATGGGTAGAGAATGGCGAATATCCGGCAGACATGAAGAGTCTGGAAGAAATCATTAAGGGAATTTCCTATTACAATGCAGTGAAGTATTTTGGTTTCAACCTGTAAAATCTCTCCCTGAATTCATTTTTTCTTTATCACACAAAGGACTTGTGAAGAAAACGACATTTGTTTCTTCACAAGTCATTTTTACA
>JAUNGR010000104.1 GCA_030524485.1 bacterium
GTACGACCTTGCCAAGGTCGGGGTCGCGGGTTCGAGTCCCGTCTCGCGCTCTTTTCTTAAAGCTATGCAAAAAAATTTTGCATAGCTTTTTTGATTTCTATTTTTTGGTTGCATAAGAAAATAAGGATTTTCGTATATAACGAAAATATTTTGTATGCATGATACACCAAAGGTATGAAATCTGAGCGATAACGTAGCCGGGACTGTGGACAGGACGAGAATGCAGACCATCTTTTCATGCCGGTCCTTGGCCGCAGCTTTTTGCGGCTTAGTACCGCTGCATGGAAAACCTGAGCGAGAGCGCGTCTGCAACTCGTCTCTGCCACAGCACGGCGGACGGAGGTCAAGCATAGCTGGCAGTCCCTTCATAATTGTCTAAGAAACTTATGGTTTTCCGTAGAAAGATGGAGTATAATAAAAAAATGGATAGCCGCTGTAAGGCTAAAAATCGGTAAGTGCATGGAGGTGGAACATGTCCAAAATCTATCTTTTGGGAAATCAGCTTCAAGAGACAGAACTGGCTGTGGAGGAATTGTTGGAAACTCCCTGTGTGTTCGTCAATACGGTACAAGAAGCGATGGAGACCTTAAAAGCTCTGAATCTAAATTTTGAGGGAGACTTAAATTTAGGCGAAGCGTATTTCTGTAAAGTAGAGACACAGCAGGAATGTTTGTTTGGTTCTCTTGCGGTTCCTAAACTTCTGGATGTATTGGGAAGTCGATATCGAATTTTATTTGTGATTACGAGACAGCATATTCTGCTGATTAACGAGGATGGATTTGCGGAGCGTATCATTCGGAGAATTCGCCAGAGAAAAATTCGTCAGGGAGACTGTAGGGAGAAATTTATATATAATTTTATAGTGGAATTTATCAATCGGGACACGGAATTGTTGGAGGACTTTGAGCGTTCCTTGATGCTGTTGGAAGAGGGCATTTTGATGGACAAGCTGGAATATTTCCACGAACAGATTCAGCCCATTCGCAAGCAGCTTCTGATTTTGAGGGGCTATTATGATCAGATCATGGATATGAGCAAGGAATTTGAGGAGAATGAAAATAAATTTTTTGCCAAGAAACAGCTAAAATACTTCGGAACGCTGGGGGATCGAGCAGACCGTTTGATGGGAAAAACCATTCATTTGATTGATTATGCCAAGCAGGTTCAGGACACCTATCAGGCCAAGGTGGATGCCAAACAGAATGCGAACATGCAATTTCTGACCATGATATCTACCATTTTCTTTCCATTGACCTTGATTACTGGTTGGTATGGCATGAACTTCAAAAATATGCCAGAATTGGAACATGGTTATCCTGTGATTGTTTTTGTAAGCCTCTGTGTTATTTTGGGATGTATCTTCATTTTCAAGAAAAAGAAAATTTTGTAAGGATGTAAGCATGTGAGGTTGTAAGCATGTAAGGCTGTGAGGTTGTAAGGATAAGAGGTGGATAGGTTGGGGACAAAAAAGACAACAAGGAAGGGAAGAAGTATGAGAGACAGAAAAGAAGCACTGCTGCAGCATTTGGATATTGGATATTCCTATCAACTGGCAAAACGTATGGAACAATTCCGCACAAATGAGGTGTTGGGATACCGCACCGCAGGCTCCAAAGCCGAATTCGAGACAGGGGAAATGCTAAAAAGGGAGATGGAAAACATTGGACTCTCTCAGGTTCGCAAGGATGCCGTGACCGTGGATGGCTGGGAGTTTCAGAAGGCCGTGCTTGCCTTTGTGGATGAGGAAGGCCGAACAAAAGAAATTCAGTTGGGAGCCTATCAAACCCACTTTGTGACCGAGGGCTTTCAGCCTTTTTCTCTGCTGTATTTGGGCAAGGGAACCGAGAAAGACTATCAGGGAAAAGACGTAAGAGGAAAGCTGGTATTGGTGGACATCAATCAGAGAGATGAGTGGTGGATTAATTATCCAGTCTATCAAGCCTATCTGAAGGGGGCAAAAGCGGTGATTGCTGTGCAGACCGGAGGATATGGGGAGATTGACGAGGAAGCCTTGAATGCACAGGACATTGCAGGACCGGAGGAAGCAGCGGCCTTTTCTATTTCCCGAAAGGATGCCAAAGAACTCAAAAGATTGCTGCAGGATGTGGGAGAACTAGAGGTGCAGTTAGATGCCTGCACTAAGGTAGAGAGAAACCGCACAACCTATAACATTACCGGCTGCATTCCGGGGAAACATCCAGAGCGTATGGTGTTGCTTTCTGCTCACTACGATTCTTATTTCAGTGGATTTCAGGACGATAATACGGCCGTTTCCATGATGTTTGGGATTGCCAAAGCTTGGATTAGCAGTGGCATACAGCCTCAAAATACCATTCAAATCTGTGCAATGGCGGCAGAGGAGTGGGGAGTGGCTGACTCCAATTTTGACTGGTCCACGGGAGCTTATGAGCAGATTATGACAGCACATCCAGAGTGGGTCGGGAAAGTGATAGCAGACTTGAATTTTGAACTTCCTGCCTTGGCTCATGGAACAAGGGCAAGGATTCGCAGCTGTTATGAGTATACCCGCTATCTGGAGGAGTTTTTGGAGGAACTTCCAGAATTGACACTTGCTTATCCAGAGGAGACCAAAGTGACCGCTCCGATTGAGACGTGGTCGGATGATTTTTCCATGGCAATCGCAGGTGTGCCATCCATGGTAAATGATTTTACCGGAGGAAGCTTTATGGAGACGCATTATCACTCGCAGTTTGACAACGATATGTATTACGATGAGCAGGTCTATCGCCTGCACCATGAACTGTTTTTGCTTCTGACGGAGGCCTTGGATGAAACGGCAATAGTGCCTCTTTGTTTTGCTCCTGTGATGCAACGTGCGAGAGAGCAGATGCAAGATGAGGAGTTATATCGCCTTCTGCTGCAGGCCGAAAAGGAAGCAGAAGAACTCTATGAAAAAGTGAAAAAGTGGAATGCCGAGTATGCACAGCTCTTGGCAGCAGGCAAAAAACAGGAGGCAGAAGCTCTGTTTGGGCAGACGAGAAAGATAGAAAAGACCTTATTGACTCTTTTTAAGATGGAGCAGGATGCTTTTGTGCGGATTGACTGGTACGGAAATGTGCTTTATCCGCATGAATTGCTTCAAAAAAAGCAAAAACTGATTCAGGGAGCTTTGCGAAATCTGTCTGAGGGCAGACTCTCTTCGGCTCTCCGTAAGCTGTATCAAGTGGACAACAATGCCTATGCCTTTATGTTTGAGGAAGAAGTATACCGCCATTTCACGGAGTATGTCTATCAGCAGCCAAGAGAACGTCTAAAGTGGGGATATGGAAGGCTGATGCAGCATGAGGATTTGTATGAATTGGTGAAATCCCTTTTAAAAAAACAGGAAGAGGAAGCAGTCGGAGAGCAAGATTATCAAGAGGAGATGGCACTTCTCAAGAGTGTGCTTGCCAAGGAAGAGCAGTGGGCAACGCAGGTCTTGGAGAGTATGAGGCAAAGCGTTCAAAAGATGAGAGCCGCTCTCACATAGACAAAGACAGCATATAGCATATCTATTTTAGAAGGAGTAAAGAAAAAATGACAAAAGAAGAGCTTACACTTGCGATTATAGAACGCTTAAAAGAGGCCTATCCGGATGCTGGTTGCACGCTAAATTTTGAGGATGCGTGGAAACTGCTGGTGAGTGTCCGCTTGGCGGCACAGTGCACCGATGCCCGAGTCAATGTGGTCGTGCAGGGCTTATTTGAGAAATATCCAAGTGTGGAAGCCCTAGCGGCAGCCGATGTGGAAGACATTGAGGCGATTGTGAAGCCCTGTGGCTTGGGACATAGCAAGGCCAGAGACATCAGCAAATGCATGAAAATGCTGAGGGATGTGCATGGTGGACAGGTTCCGGATGACTTTGATGAGCTGCTGAAGCTGCCAGGAGTGGGAAGAAAGAGTGCCAACCTGATTATGGGAGATGTGTTTCATAAACCAGCAATCGTCACGGACACACACTGCATTCGTTTGGTGAATCGTTTTGGAATTGTGGAGCAAATTAAGGAACCCAAAAAGGTGGAGATGGCACTCTGGAAGCTGGTTCCACCTGAGGAAGGCAGCGATTTCTGCCATCGTTTGGTGGAACATGGGCGTGCAGTCTGTACGGCAAGAACCCACCCTTACTGTAAGGACTGCTGCTTGCAGGATATTTGTCAAAAAGTGGGAGTGCAGGAACATCTCTAAAGAAAGAATGGTGGTCTAGCTTGTCACACGTTGTTTCTTATAGAAGGTCTGGTTGTAGGTGAGAGGAGACATTCCTATCATTTGCCGAAACACGCAGATGTCTTTGGTGGTTTTCCGAAGGCCAATTAGGAAAACTAGCATCAGTGGACAGGGGAAGGCTCAAAAGTATGGCAAAGAAGTGCAGCAAAGAAGTCAAGAAAATGCTAGGCGAAGAAAATACGAGTGTGTTATACTAGATACATGATAAAGTGAAGGAGATTTTTGGGAATGGACAAATATAGGGAAAAACAGAGCGAGCAGATTCAAAAGGGAGAGACTTTTTTGGGCATCGAGTTGGGTTCCACTCGAATCAAGGCGGTATTGATTGACAAGAACGGAACACCCCTAGCTTCTGGCAGTCATGACTGGGAAAACCAATATGAGAACGGCATATGGACCTATCGTCTGGAGGCTATTTGGCAGGGCTTACAGGAGAGCTACCACAGTCTGAAGCAAAATGTGCAGGAAGTGTATGGAGTGAAGCTGACCCGCTTTGCCGCTATGGGGCTGAGTGCGATGATGCATGGCTACATGGCCTTTGATGAGGCAGGAGAACTTTTGGTGCCATTTCGGACATGGAGAAATACCATAACGGAGGAGGCAGCGGAGGCATTGACGGAGCTGTTTGCCTATCACATTCCACAGCGTTGGAGCATTGCCCATCTGTATCAAGCCATCTTAAATGGGGAAGAGCATGTGAAGGATGTGCGCTATGTCTCCACTTTGGCTGCTTATCTGCACTGGAAGCTGACTGGAAAACGGGTGGTGGGAGTCGGAGAGGCTTCTGGTATGTTCCCGATTGACACCAAGACGCATAGCTACGCTCAGGAGATGATAGAGCGTTTTGATGAGAAGGTGAAGGATAGAAGGTTTCCGTGGAAGCTGGAGGAGCTTCTTCCAAAGGTTTTGGTGGCAGGAGAGGAAGCCGGAACTTTGGGCGAGGAGGGAGCGGCTCTCTTAGACAGAGAGGGCGATTTGCAGGCTGGTATCCCTCTTTGTCCGCCGGAAGGAGATGCCGGAACTGGTATGACAGCAACCAACAGCGTGGCTGTGCGGACCGGAAATGTTTCTGCGGGAACCTCCGTGTTTGCAATGGTGGTTTTGGAGAGGGAACTTTCCAAGGTCTATCCGGAGATTGACTTGGTGACAACGCCGACTGGAGACCTCGTGGGCATGGTGCACTGCAACAACTGCACCTCGGATTTGAATGCTTGGGTAGCTTTGTTTGAGGAGTGTATGCAGCTTGGCGGTGTCAAGTTGGAGAGGAACGAACTGTTTGCTCGGCTCTATCAAAAAGCTTTGGAGGGAGATAGCGACTGCGGCGGTCTCTTGGCTTATAATTATTTTTCAGGCGAACACATCACAGGCTTTGAGGAGGGGAGACCTCTCTTTGTGCGTACACCGGAAAGCCATTTCCATCTGGCAAACTTTATGAGGGTGCAGCTGTTTACCTCCCTTGCTGCTCTGAAGATGGGAATGGACATTCTGCTGAAGGAGGAGAGGGTGTCGGTGGAACGTATCTTCGGACATGGCGGTTTGTTTAAGACCAAGGGAGTTGGACAGAGAGTGATGGCAGCGGCTCTGAACGTTCCGGTTGCTGTGATGGAGACGGCTGGAGAGGGCGGAGCTTGGGGCATCGCACTGCTTGCTGCTTATATGAAGGAAAAGAAGGAGGGCGAGAGTCTGCACACATATCTGAATCGCTGTATTTTCACGGAAGCAGCGGAGGAGGAAGTGACACCAAAGACAGAGGACGTGGAAGGATTCAACCGCTTTATTGAGAGATACCAAAAGGGACTTGCGATTGAGCGTGCGGCGGTGGAGAATCTTAAGGCATGAGTGAGAGCAGAGATATGAGATTGGATTTTGCCCCGATGGAGGGCATCACCGGCTACATTTATAGAAATGCACATCACGATTGGTTCGGAGGGGTGGAACGCTATTTTTCCCCCTTCCTCTCCCCAGGGGTTAACAAGGGCTTTTCTCCAAGAGAAGAGCAGGATATTTGCAGAGAGCACAACCAAAAGATTCGCTTGGTTCCCCAGATTTTGAGCAATCAGGCGGAGAATTTTCTGCTTGTGACGGAAAAATTAGCGGAACTGGGATATGAGGAAGTCAATCTCAATCTAGGCTGCCCTTCTGGTACCGTGGTGGCAAAGAAAAAAGGTTCTGGTTTTCTGGCCTATCCGGAGGAGTTGCAGTATTTTTTGGAAGAAATTTTTGCGAAAAGTCCGCTTCCCATCTCCATCAAAACTCGCATCGGCAAGGAGAGTCCCGAGGAGTTTGGTCGGCTCTTGGAAATCTTTAATGCCTTTCCCATCAAGGAACTCATCGTTCATCCTCGCGTGCAGAGGGATATGTACAAAAATACTCCGAACTGGGAAGTCTTTGAATGGGGACTGCAAAATAGCCGCAATCCAGTCTGCTACAACGGAGACATCAACTCGTTGCAGGATTATGAGAGATTGCGGGAGCGTTTTAAAGGCTTGGAGGCAGCGATGCTAGGACGAGGTTTGCTACGCAATCCCTTCTTGGCTAAGGACATTCAAAAGAAGGCTCAAAAGACAAAAGAGAACCTACCAATCCAAGAAACAAGGCAAGAACGCTTGCAAGCTTTAAGGGGCTTCCATGAACAAGTCTATCAGGATTATAAAAAGGTGATGTCAGGGGAGCGAAATGTGTTGTTTAAGATGAAGGAAATCTGGTTCTATCTGGCAGCATCCTTTCCTGAGAGTGAAAAAGAGTGTAAAAAAATAAAGAAGGCAGAAAGTTGCCTGAATTATGAGAGGGCTGTGGATGCTGTCTTTTTGCGATATGATTAGGAATTTTCCTCTGTTTCCGAGGAAAGTTGCGTCAGGCACTCCGTGTAGTCCACTTCTGGTTCCCATTCTATAACATCCTCGACCGGACATTCTAGGATGCTGCAGAGAACTTCAATGGTGTGAGTGGAGACATACATATTTTTCTTTAAGCGGCTCAGTTGACCGGAACTGAAGCCGTATTTTTTCATCAACCGATACTGGCTGATTTTCTTACGCTTCATTGTTTCCCATAACCTATCATAACGTATCATTTGAAATTCTCCTCAAAATTTTCGCAGTAGTAACAATAACTTTATTTAACAGACAATACGCAACTTTGACTATTACCCATGTTTGGGGAAGGATGGATAAGAAAAAATTAAGAATATTCTTAAGAAAAAGTCTAGTTGTTTCTAGGAAAGATATTGTATACTAATTTTAGGATACCCGCGTCACAGAGACCAAAAGGTCATAGGGGGTGTCCTATAGGAAAGAAAGAAAAAGTGGGCAGACAGATAGAAAAACTGCTGACATAAATGGGAGGATGCGATGAGTGAAGTAAGAGTGCCAAGAAGCAGAAAGAACAAAAATGGAGCGGCTCAATGGTGGTTGCACAAGCTTTTCTTGATTCTGCTGGTCCTTTTGGCAGCGGCGGCGGCAGCAACCGTGGCCTATGTGTATCACGGAAGAAGGTATACGGAAGTTTTCTTTCCCCAGACCGAGATTAATGGCATGGATGCCTCGGAGAAGACGGTGGAGGAGATGAAGAGGGAGATAGAAAGTCAGTTAGATGGCTATCGGCTCACAGTGGAACTGCGGGGCGGTGGAACGGAGACTATTACATTAGAAGAAATCGGATTGCATTCGGTATTTGATGGAGCCTTGGAGAAGATGCTGGAGGAGCAAAATCCCAATACTTGGTTTTTCTCCTCCAGAGAAAAGCACAGTTATGAGATTCCAACGATGATAGCTTACGATGAGGAAGCTCTAAAGACAAGGGTGCAGAGTTTGGAATGTATGCAGGAGGAAAACAGTACGGCACCGCAGGATGCCTCTCTCTCCGAATATGTGGAAGGGCAGGGCTATCACATTGTGGCAGAGTCCGAAGGAACGCAGTTGGATGAGACCAAGACCATAGAAAGCATTGCTCATGCGGTGATGAACCTACAAACAAGTGTCAATTTGGAAGAGGAAGATTGCTATGTGAAGCCGACTGTGACACAGGAAAATGAGGACTTGGTAAAGCAACTGGAGGCATATAATCGTTATGCGAAGTTAGAAATCACCATGGATATGGGAGAGGGTGTGTATGAGACCATACCGAGCAGCACCATTTATACTTGGGTGACGGTGAAGGATGACCTCAGTGTGACGGTGGATGAGACAAAGGTTGACGAGTATGTCAAGTCTTTGGCTAAAAAGTACAATACTGCTTATACAAAGAGAACTTTTAAGACCACCAGCGGAAAGACTGTGACGGTCACAAAAGGTGACTATGGTTGGCGCATCAACCAGTCCGCGGAGAAAAAAGCCTTGCTTTCCATGATAAAGAGTGGGGAGAGTGGTAAGAGAGAGGTGGAATATTACCAGAAAGGTGCGGTTCACAGCAGCACGGATTGGGGAAGTACCTATGTGGAGATTAACCTGACCGCACAACATCTTTATTTCTATAAGAATGGGAAGTTGGTGGTGGAGTCCGATTTTGTATCTGGAAATTTGTCCAAGGGCTATGACACGCCAGCTGGCATTTATGGCATTACCTACACCGAGAGAAATGCAACCTTAAAGGGAGAAAATTATCGGACACCGGTTTCCTATTGGATGCCGTTCAACGGAAATATTGGAATGCACGATGCCAACTGGCGCAGCAGTTTTGGCGGAAGCATTTATAAGACCAACGGTTCCCATGGTTGTGTTAACCTGCCACCGTCCGTGGCAAAGACGATCTTTGAGAATATTAAAAAGAACGATCCGGTTATCTGTTATCAGTTAGAGGGAACGGAATCTTCAAAGACCAGCAGCGATGCCAAGGAGACGACGGCAGCGGAGACGACAGCAG
>JAUNGR010000003.1 GCA_030524485.1 bacterium
TTTTCCGACACTTGATTTCTCTTTTTGTTTTTCTTCTTATGTATCTTTCCACAGATATTTCCTTCACTTTTTCCAGATTCCAGCACTCAACACCGTCATATCATCCCTCGCTTCCTCCCCTGCGGAGGCAAAACGTAAAATCCTCTCCGCCATATCCTGTGGAGTCCGCATGGGAATGTGCATCAAAAATTCTCGCATAGAGGCCTCCTTGTCCTCCCCAGGCATTGCTTCCAGCACCCCATCGCTCATCATAATGATGCGAGTGTTGTTCCACAACTTTTTGGAAAGCAAGGTCGGCTCCACCGGATTCAGAACCCCCATAGGCACATCCTCAGCCTCCAGCGTCTCCACACCATCCTCACTCAAAAGGAAGGTCGCCACAGCTCCCAGTTTCATCGCTTCCAACACTCCACTAAACAAATCCACACAACACAGATCCATTGTGGCTGGATGCTGCTCATCTCCGGTCAGCATAAAAATGGCATTTACCATCTTGAGGGCTGTTTTTGCAGAAAAACCAGCCTCCAAGAGCTGTTCCATCAACTCAATCACCTTACGGCTCTCCCGTGCCGCCTGTTCTCCGCTGCCCATACCATCGGAGAGACTTACAATCACCTGTCTCGGAAAAATTTCTTTATATGTATAGTTGTCTCCGGAAATCACTTCTCCACTCTTTGTCTTTCTCGCCACCCCAAACAACATCATATAACGTCCTTCTTCCACAAAACGCAACATCGAAGGCTTCTTTGAGATAACCTGCTTTTCCTCTTTATCCGGCATCCATGCCTTGCTCCCCATCGCTTCCCCAAAGATTCTCGCCGCATCTTTTGTCGTCATATATTTTCCGCCATTGACCGAAAGAGTGACATAAGCCTCCCTCTCCCTCCCATTGTGTTCCAACAACAACATATGATGCATCCGTATCCGATGTCTGCGAAACTGCCTGCGAACTTTCTCCCTCCACGCGGAGGTGATATCCGCAGTCTGCTCGATTCTCCCCGAAAATTCCTCCATTATCACAGACAATTCCCGAAATTGCTCCACTATCGCCTCCCGACTTTCCAAAAAACGATTTTTCCACAGCAAATTCATGGAAGCCCGCCCCAGATTTCGGTTTAACTGCCCCAAATATTCCTCTCTTCTTCTGCAAGTCATCAAGAACTGCTCCGGCATGTCTTCCTCATAGACGCTTCCCTTCTCCTCAAAAAGTTCCGCCACCTTTTCGGGCTGCCCGCTCCTGTCCTCTTCGTATAACTCACAATTTTTGCAGTCCCCGCACACCAGCGTTGCCGTCATCTGCATCGCTGCCAGAGCCTCCTTAGAGGAGAGAGAGGCACTCCCCTGAAGGTCATCCGAAAAAGCCTGTGACAGTCCCTCAAAAGACCAAGCCAACGCTTTCAGTTTTCTTGCTGCATAGCCTCCCGCATCTTCCATGCATTCTCGAATCAATTTCTTTTTATTAAACACAAAAATCCCTCCTAACCTGCATAGTTTTCATTATATACAGGAGGAAGGAAAATATTTGTCAAACGAGTGGCCGTACCAGTGAAATCTTTGAATCATTTTTTTGCAGATTTCCCCTTAATTTGACGGCTTCAATAAGATTTCGTCAGGATATACCAATCCCAATCTTTCCTTTGCCATTTTTTCAATATATTCTTTTGTCTGGACATAGGTTTCCTCTTGGGTCAACTCATCCGCTTTCTGCGATTCAGCAGCCACCCTCGACTCCAAAATCTTCACTCTATCCTCATATTCGATTTCTGTCTTCTTTAAATCCACCATACGAATCTGCACCACCACTCCCAAAATCAAAACCACTCCAATGGCACCAATCAGTGTGATACGATTTGCTCCCCGTCCGTCTCGAGTCTTTGTCTTGCGTTTTCTGCGCATTCTATCACCACTCTCTCATTTTTTTCTCTCTTTTTTGCGCCCTTTTTCTCTTTCTTTTTCTCTGTTTTCTTCTCTGGTTTTTCCGTTTTCTTTTTCTTCTTCGTTCCTCTTTGCTCTATTTTTATCTTAAAATATTTCTGAACATTTTTCAACCATTTTATGAAAAACGGACTAATTGTAAGATTATAAAGAAACATTCCTACAAAAACAGCCAAAATCGCATACGCTCGCAGATTTCCGTTGTTCTCATAATACAAAAGTGCAAAGAGGCGAAGAGCCGCATAGCTCCAATAAAGCAAATCCTCCAACCCCACCCAAAGCCGTGCATGTCGAAACAGCTGTCTTAGCACACGCAGCCCATCATAAAGTAGCATAAACCAAATTCCAAGAAGAAAACTCTCCTCCAACAGATGCAGTTCATAGAGAATCTCCGCACTCATCACTTAAACAACCTCGCAAACAGAGATTCTCCGGATTTTCGGTAGGCTTCGTTTGAAGAATAGCTAAGGCTGTCTGCCGTTCCGTCCAAATCGGCCTCCCCTTTTTCTAAGGTCAAACGCTTGACATGCAAATCTTTTCCCTTTATGGTTAAAAGTCCCATATCCGTATCCAAAATCACCTGATTCTCATCAAAGGCAAGCACATCCCTTACCCCCGTGATTTCTATCTTTTCCCGATTGGACATGAAAATCTTATGTGTAGCAAATTCCTGTTTTTCCTCCACAAAAAATCCCCTCACAATATACTCTTTCTTACCTAAAGTATATTAGAGGGGTTTTCTCTCTATGCCTTAACAAAAGCAACGATATTGATTTTTCCATCATGAGATATCCTATGATATCACATGACCTGTTTTTTTAATGGCTTGTAGTGGTATGCCACCAGCCTCCTATTATAGGTACTGAAACAACTCCTGTGCTTCATCCTTCTTTACGGTCTCCTGTACACTCAGCACTTCCACCTTAACGGTCTTTGTACCAAACTGTATCTCAATCACATCTCCACACTTCACATCCACAGAAGCCTTCGCGGGTCTGCCATTCACCATAACACGCCCTGCATCACAGGCTTCATTCGCCACGGTTCTGCGCTTAATCAGACGGGAAACCTTTAAATATTTATCAAGTCTCATGACTTATGCGTTCACCATATCCTTTAAAGCTTTTCCTGCTTTGAACTTAGGAGTCTTAGAAGCTGCAATCGGCATCTTCTCGCCAGTTTTTGGATTGCGGCCTTCTCTTGCTGCTCTCTCAGATACCTCGAAAGTACCGAAACCAACTAATTGAATCTTTCCTCCCTTTACCAATTCTGCTGCTACTACATCAGTGAAAGCCTTCAGTGCTTTCTCTGCATCTTTTTTAGAAATCTCTGCAGTCTCGGCAACTGCTGCAATCAATTCTGTCTTATTCATGTATCTTTTCCTCCTAGATTTGTGTCACCGGCTCCAAAAAACCGATTCATTAATTCCTATACCTTACATTTATATACATTTATTCTACGTTTGTCAAGGATTTTGCTCTTTTTCTTTTGCTTAATTTCCCTTTTCAAATATAGAAGAAATCTACAAAAACTGCCGCACAAAGCTCTTATCTTCATGCAGCAGTCCGTTTCCTCTCTTTTTGCCTTTTTTCGCTTTTTTTACACTTTTTTTATGCTTTGATTCGACATTCTTTTACCCTTCCATTTGCCTTCCCAAAAAGCTTGCAGCAGTTGTCACCAACTTTGTCTCCGTATCCCCAAATCTCGCTCTCGGCTCTCGGCTCAAAACCGCCACCGCCCCAATGGCATCCCCTTCGCAGATGATGGGAGCAATCGCCTCTGCACTCACCCCCTCAAGTTCCTCCCCAACCAAAGGAATGAAACTCTTGTCGCCCTTTCCAGCCAGCATCACACTTCGTTCTGTGATGGCATGTTCCAACTGAGAACTAATCGGCTTTTGAAGCAAATCTTTCTTTGGGCCTCCCGCAACCGCTACCACTTGGTCTCGGTCCGTGATACACACCATAAGTCCTGTCGTCTGTGCCATAGCATCCGCATACTGCAGTGCAAATGCTGTCAACTCCACCATAGGGGAATATTTCTTTAAAATAATCTCACCTTCTCTGTCAGTGAAAATCTCCAACGGAGTGCCTTCCCTAAGCCGAAGGGTTCTTCGGATTTCTTTTGGAATGACTACTCTTCCTAAATCGTCGATTCTTCTCACAATTCCAGTAGCTTTCATATAAAAATTCCTCCATTGACTGTATTATCCGTTTCTGGAAGTTAGTATCTGTAAATGGAGGAGTTTTTATACTTTCTTCCATGGAACAATCATTCAAAAGCATCTCATAAGTGCATTTTATAATTTATCCCCACTCCCTTTCGGTGTTAGGTAGTTGACATCCAATCGCAACCCCTCAAGTTTCTCCAAAATCTCCCTACAAGTCTCAAGCAGAGGCAAATTGCTCTTGTTTTTCTTTCTCTGGTCTACATACACAAAACAGGGCTTTTCCGATGTCACCAAACGCAAATCCCCTCGATATTCCTTCAAGAAGTCTGGTATCTTTTCCGTGCATAGTTTCGCTTTTGCATACATATGCAAACGAATCTCCTGTGTGCCAATGATAGCTTCTGTTACATAGGCTCTGTGTGCCATTGCCCTCAAACTGGCAATCGCAAGAAGGTTGCTTACGGGTTTTGGCAGCTCTCCGAAGCGGTCAATCAACTCATCTTCCATGTCCATCCGTTCTTCCTCATTCTCCACCGCTGCAATTCTCTTGTACACATCCAACTTCTGATATTCATTCTTAATGTAAGAAGCCGGAATATAAGCATCCATATCACAATCCACCGTAGTCTCAAAATCAAAGCTGTCCTCGTCCTCTCCCTTGAGAGCCAACACTGCCTCATTCAACAGTTTGCAATACAGGTCATAGCCAACTGCCTCCATGTGTCCGTGCTGTTCTTCTCCCAACACATTTCCAGCTCCTCGAATCTCCAAATCTCGCATCGCAATCTTAATACCGGAGCCGAGTTCTGTGAACTCTCTTATAGCCTGTAAGCGTTTCTCGGCTACCTCCCGCAGCACCTTATCTCTTCGATACATCAAAAAAGCATAGGAAGTGCGGCTGGAACGTCCAACTCTTCCCCTCAGCTGATAGAGCTGTGCCAAGCCAAGCTGGTCGGCATCGTGGATAATGATGGTGTTGGCATTGGGAATATCCAGTCCAGTCTCAATGATGGTGGTGGATATCAAAACATCAATCTCTCCGTTGATAAAATCAAGCATAATCCGCTCCAGCTGGTGTTCTCTCATCTGCCCATGTGCAAACACCACCGTAGCATCGGGAACCAATTTTGCAATCTGCAGCGCTACATCCTCAATGTTATTCACCCGATTGTAGACATAGTACACCTGTCCATTGCGGGAAAGTTCCCTCTGAATCGCCTCGCGAATTAACTCATCGTTGTACTCCATCACATAGGTCTGAATCGGCACACGGTCCACTGGGGCTTCCTCCAGCACACTCATGTCCCGAATCCCCACCAGACTCATATGCAAGGTTCTTGGAATGGGAGTTGCCGTGAGAGTCAACACATCCACATGCTTTTTCAGCTGCTTGATTTTCTCTTTGTGCGTCACCCCAAACCTTTGCTCCTCGTCCACTATCAGCAGCCCTAAATCCTTAAATTCCACATCTTTTGAGAGCACACGGTGAGTTCCAATAATGATGTCCACCTGTCCTTTCCGCAGACCTTCCAGAGCCTTTTTTATCTGAGCCGGAGTGCGGAAGCGACACAAAAGCTCAATTCTCACAGGAAAATCTTTCATTCTCTGCACAAAGGTGTTGTAATGCTGCTGAGCCAAAATCGTGGTTGGCACCAGATAGACTACTTGTTTGCTCTCCTGCACCGCCTTGAAGGCTGCCCGCAGGGCAATCTCCGTCTTTCCATAGCCAACATCGCCACAAACCAGACGGTCCATGATTTTTCGACTCTCCATATCCGCTTTGGTGTCTGCAATTGCCTGCAACTGGTCTTCTGTCTCATCATACGGAAACAATTCCTCAAACTCCCTCTGCCATATGGTATCTTCTCCATACGGATAGCCAGCTTCCCTCTGTCTCTCCGCATACAACTCCACCAAGTCCTTTGCGATATCCTTCACCGCTGCCTTCACCTTGGACTTGGTCTTATTCCATTCATTTCCACCCAACTTGTTTAATCTCAGCTTCTTCACATCGGAACCGGCATACTTTTGAATGACATCCAGACGAGCCGCTGGAAAATAGAGATTTCCTCCGTCTCCATACTCAATCTTGATGTAATCCTTAATCACCTTATCTCTCTCAATTTTCTCAATTCCCCGATAGATGCCCAAGCCATGTGCCTCATGCACCACATAGTCCCCCACTGCTAACTCCGAAAAACTCTGAATGCGTTTTCCCTGATAACTGCTTTTCTTTTTGCGGCGTTTCTTTTTCTCCGTTCCGAACATATCCCCTTCGGTAATCACCACAAAGCCCAGCATGGGATATGTAAAGCCCCGATGCAGATTTCCGTAAGTCACTAAGATTTCCCCAGCCTTCACCGGCCTTGAGGCATCCTCCGGACAATAAGCTCTAAGGTCATACTGCTCCCGCAAATCCTTCGCCAGACGGCTGGCACGGGTCGCTGAGGCGGAGAGCAGCACCACTCTGCTCCCCTCCTTCTTCCAACGTTTCAAATCCCCTATCAACAGTTCAAAACTATTTTGATAGGAATTGAGGTTGCGTACGGTTATGTTACAAGTCTTTGCCACCGTGAGACCGGAAAGCTTTTGCCCCAATCCAGTCAAATACACCGTATGGCCGCCCTGAAGTTTGGAAAAGATTTCCTGTGTACCATACAAAAGTTTCGTCTGCCCAGCAAGCACATAGCCCTTTTCCAGACGCTGTGCCATACTCTCCCGAAATTCCATCTCCAGAGCTTCCCCCTGCTCCTTGATTCTCTGTGGCTCATCCAGATATACCACACAATTTTTGTCCGCAAAATAGCTGAAAAAAGAAACCGTCTCAGGGAAGAAATAGGTAAGATAACTCTCCATTTTGCCCGAAACGCTTCCCTGACGTACTTCCTCCAACAAGGTTTGCACATTGCTTTTGATGCGATGAGCCTCTTCCGGCCGAGCTGCATTGCGAAATTTCTGTTCCTGCTTCTTTGCTTCCTCCTCTATTCTTTGAATTCCTTTCTCCAAACGGTCACTGGGCAGCAGCATTTCTGTAGCCGGATACACCCGCAGCTCCTGCAGATTCTCAATCGACCTTTGACTCTCCAAATCGAAGCTGCGAATGGAATCCACCTCATCTCCCCAAAGTTCCACCCGCACCGGAACTTCCTCCGTCAAAGGAAACACATCCAAAATTCCACCTCGGACACAGAACTGTCCCTGTGCCTCCACCTGTCCGCACCTCTCATAGCCCATTTCCGTCAGGTATTCCTTCCACTCGTCCACATCCAGAATATCGCCGAGCCTCACACATTTGACATAGCTTGCGAGCTGGGCAAGGGGCAGCAGATGGTCCATCAAACCGCCAAAAGTCGTGACAACGGTACCTCGTGTATCTTCCAATAGGTGACGAAATACCTCCATTCTCTGCTTCGTCAGAAGATTTCCGTGAATATCCGCACTAAAGAATAACAAATCTCTTGCCGGATACAAGGATACCGAATCTTGAAAATACTGAAAATCTTCATAGATTTCCCTCGCTCTGGAATCGCTGTATGTCACCACCAGTCTCCATTCCCTGTCCGCTGCAAGAGCATCCATCAGATGCACTTTTTGTGAATCCAGACAGCCGCCCACCTGAAGCGGTCCCTGTCCCTTCTGCAAGCACTGCAGCATCTCCTCATACTCTACTAATTCTGCAAGCGGATTTGCAAACACTCTGCCCATCTGTCACACTTCCTACCTTTCCCTAAGCTTTTGAAACGGACATGATTCTGCACCGCAAAGAGAGGTTATTTGACTGCTCTCTGCCGTGCAGAAACTTGTCTTTCCATTAATTGAAGGCATTCATGGCTGCATCAATGCCCTTGGTCACAATCGCCGTCACCGCATCCGCTGCCGTCTTGGCAGCCTCCTCAATGACTGCAGCATCCGCCTTAGAAAAGCGTCCCAACACATAGTCCGCCAAATCCATCTGCGGCGGCTTATCGCCGATTCCCACACGCACCCGCTTAAATTCCTGACTTCCCAAGTGCTGAATGATGCTCTTCATTCCATTGTGTCCGCCTGCACTGCCCTTGGCACGCACCCGAATCTTTCCCACATCCAAACTGATGTCGTCATACAGCACGATCACATGGGCTGGGTCAACCTTAAAAAAATCCGCTGCCTCCCGAATGCTCTCGCCACTGTTATTCATGTAGGTTTGAGGCTTCAACAAGAGAACCTTTTCTGTTCCTAACATTCCCCTTCCGCAAAAAGCTCTGTATTTTCTTTCTGTCAGGGAGATTCCCAGTTTATCCGCCAGTGCATCCACCGCCATAAATCCAACATTATGCCTTGTCTTCTCGTAATCCTTCGTTGGATTTCCCAATCCTGCTATAATATACATACCAAAAACCTCATTCATTCCTTTTCCGTCTTTGTTTCTCTCTTCTATCCGCCTCTCCGCAAACACTTCTCAGATGGCTGCCTGCTTTGTCCCTCTGTTCTTTCTCAAAATACCTAACAGAAGCAGCATCTCAAGACCAAAGCCCACCAAAAGTCCCAGCCAGCCGTTCTGACTGAGGCCGGACACCAGATAACCCAGCACACAACAGCCAGCCACCAGCAGGGCATAGGGCATCTGGGTGGAAACATGGTTCAAGTGCTTGCACTGTGCTCCGGCACTCGCCAAGATAGTGGTGTCTGAGATAGGAGAGATATGGTCTCCACAAACAGCTCCTGCCAAAATAGCAGAGACCGAAATCGCAAGCATATTAATGTCCTCCGTTCCCACAACCGCCATGGCAATCGGAATGAGGATGCCAAACGTTCCCCAAGAGGTTCCCGTGGAGAAGGCCAGTCCCACTGCAACCGCAAACAGAATGCAGGGCAGAAAGGCAAGAACCGCTGCACTTCCGCCCACCAAAGCACTCACGTAACCGCCAATGTTTAGATAGTCCTCATTGCAGATTCCAGACAGAGACCAAGCCAGACACAGTATCATAATGGCTGGAATCATCGCTTTGATGCCCACGCTGAAGCAGTCGCAAAACTCTGTAAAGCTCAACACACGGCGTAACATATACTGGGCGAAGGTGAACACCAAGGCAAAGAAAGAACCCAGTGCTAAACTTCTGGCCGCATCACAGCCCGCAAAAGCCTCAACCACACCAACACCATCCAAAATACCGCCCGTATACAGCATTCCGCTGATACAAAAGACAATCAATATCAAAATTGGAAGCAGCAAGTCCACAACCTTGCCTCTTCCACCCTCCATCAGAGGGCTGTCAGAATCCATGGTCTCCTCCCCATGTCTTTCCACTCTCTCGTTGTAGCTTTTCATTGCCGCAAAATCCACCTGCGTCACAATCAAGAAGGCCATAAAGACCAGAGTCAGCAGGGCATACAGATTAAAGGGGATGGTTCTCAGAAAGAGGGAAAAACCATCGATTCCGGAATCTGCCGGAAGAGAAGAACCAACCGCTGCTGCCCAACTGGAAATCGGTGCAATGATACAGACCGGTGCTGCCGTCGCATCAATGATGTATGCCAACTTTGCACGGCTGATTTTATACTTATCGGTCACTGGACGCATTACCGTTCCCACCGTCAGACAGTTGAAATAGTCATCCACAAAAATGACCACACCGAGAGCTGCCGTCGCCGCCATGGCTCCTCTCTTGCTCTTGATGGTCTTGGAAGCCCACTCTCCGTAGGCTCCTGAGGCTCCTGACCTTGTAATCAGAGCCACCAAAATTCCCAAAAATGCCAAAAATAGCAAAATATTGGCATTGTCGCCAATCTTTGCCCCCATGATATTGAGAGTTTCCTCCACCGAAAGCAGCGGATTTCCTCCCGTATACAACATTGCACCGGACAAAATTCCAATCAGCAAGGATAAATAAACCTCCTTGGTAATCAGAGCCAGAGCAATCGCCACAATTGGCGGAAGTAATGAAAAAATGGTACCTGTCATCGCTTTTTCTTTTCTCCTCCTTTATCTTTTTTGTAAGGATTGGTACTCCTACTCCCTGTGGTCAAACGAATCCTTCGTTTTCCCTCTGTGCAGTTTATTATCTCATATTTATTCCCACTTAACAAGAGTGTAAAAGCAGACTGTTCTGCAAAGAATTCTTCGCAAAACAGCCTGCTGTCCTCTCTTTCTTATTTCACTCTTAGTAACGCACACTCTAGATTTTCGGAATTACAGTTCCAGCTTTTCCTGAGCCGTTGTCTCATACTTGTCCAGAATCACCGTCTGAATCCTATCCCTTGTCTCAGAATTGATTGGATGTGCAATGTCACGATATTCGCCATCAGCGGCTTTTCTGCTTGGCATGGCAATGAAAAGCCCCTTCTCCCCTTCAATGACCTTAATGTCGTGAATGACAAACTCATTGTCCAGCGTAATCGAAACGATTGCTCGCATCTTTCCTTCTTTTTCAATTCTTCTGACTCTCACATCCGTAATCTGCATATCCCCTGTCCCCTTCCACTACCTTATAAATTATATCCAAACTTGGAATAAACTGCTCTCTCATGCCATAGCAATCAAAAAGTCTTTTGCCCTCATCACAACTGATATCTTTCATTCTTCTCCACCACAATCTTAATCTTATCTGGCTCCCCGATATAGATGGTGTTGGCACGAATGGTATCTCTGCTCTCCACAATACAATTTTCAATCACCGTGTTGTCCCCGATGTATACATCATTCAATATAATGGAGTTCTTGATGATGCAATTATTTCCCACATAGGCTTTCTTAAACAGCAAGGAGTTCTCTACCGTACCATTGATGATACAACCGCTGGACACCAAACTGTTCTTCACAATGGCACCAGGGTTATACTTCGCCGGTGCCAAATCGTCCACCTTAGAATAGACATCCGGATACTGTCTGAAGAAATAGTTGCGCACCTTGGAATCCAAGAAATCCATATTGGTCTTATAGTAGGACTCCACCGATGCAATGTTGGACCAGTAGGTATCCATCTTATAAGCATAAATTCTCTTTAAATTCTTATAGCGAACCAGAATGTCACGTACAAAGTCATAGCGGTCTTCCGCTGCACATCTCTCAATCAGCTCAATCAGCTGTCTTCTGCGGATGACATAGATACCGCAGGACACGGTGTTGGAAGTTGCCACCATAGGCTTCTCCTCAAACTCAATGATGCGCCCGTCGTCGTTGGTCTTGACCAGACCAAAACGAGTCACATCCACCTCCGGCTCCATCTCCTTACACACAATCGTGATATCCGATTTCTTCTCAATGTGGTACTCCAACACCTTGTTGAAATCCAATTTATAAATGCCGTCGCCCGAAGCAATCACCACATAAGGCTCATGGCTGTTCTTTAAGAAAGTCAAATTCTGATACAGGGCATCTGCTGTGCCGCGATACCAATCGTTGCTCTCCGCCGTGATAGTAGGGGTGAACACATACAGGCCTCCCTGCTTTCTGCCGAAATCCCACCACTTTGAGGAACTCAAATGCTCATTCAGGGAACGGGAATTGTATTGGGTAAACACAGCCACACTCTGAATGTGGGAATTACTCATGCTGCTCAGAGCAAAATCTATGCTGCGGTAATTGCCGGCCATCGGCATTGCGGAAATTGCCCTCTTGTTTGACAGTTCTCTCATTCTCTTGCTGTTGCCGCCCGCCAAAATAATACCTATTGCTCTCATCTTGCTCCACCTGCCTTTACAATGTAGTCTCCGCTTGCCAGCTCGCCATTTGGATAATCCTCCGCAGTCGTCTCACCGACAATCGCTGTGTTTCGTCCCACCTTAACGCCATCTGGAACCACGCTGTGCTCGCCTATCGTCACCAAATCAAACTGGTAAACCTTCGCATCGTACTTGCTTGGAGCATACTCGCCTGTGCCAATCACGGCATTGCTTCCGATGCTCACATCCTCTGCGATGATTGCCTTCTCCACCACGGTTCCTGCACCGATAGTAGAATCCTTCATCACGATGGAATCCCTGACCACCGCTCCCTCGGCAATGGTAACTCCCGCACCAATCACCGAATTGGAGACCTGTCCGTAAATCTCACAGCCCTCCCCGATGATGCTTCTCTCAATCTTTGCATCTTCGGCAATGTACTGCGGCTGAATGTTATCTGCCTTCGTATAAATCTTCCAATATTCCTCATACAGATTGAACTCAGGAATGATGTCAATCAGCTCCATATTTGCTTCCCAGTAGGAACCCAAGGTGCCGACATCCTTCCAATAGCCATTGTACTCGTAGGCAAAGATGCGGTCTCCCTTCTCATGGATGTATGGGATGATATGCTTTCCAAAGTCACAGCCTGGCTGGTCGGAAAGATGAATCAAAGCCTCTCTTAACACCTTCCAACTAAAAATGTAGATACCCATGGAAGCCAGATTGCTTCTTGGGTGTGCGGGCTTCTCCTCAAATTCTGTGATGCGGTTATGCTCGTCCGTGAGCACCACTCCGAAACGGCTCGCTTCCTCAATCGGAACCGGCATCGCTGCGATGGTCAAATCGGCATTGTTTGCCTTATGATAATCCAACATCACTTCATAATCCATTTTATAGATATGGTCTCCAGACAGAATCAAAACATAGTCCGGATTGTAAGTTTCCATGTACTCCAGATTCTGATAAATAGCATTGGCAGTACCGGTATACCAATCACTGCCCTTACTTCTCTCATATGGCGGAAGAACCGTCACACCTCCGACATTGCGATCCAAATCCCACGGAATACCAATTCCAATATGAGTATTCAAACGCAAAGGCTGATACTGTGTCAAAACACCAACGGTATCCACACCGGAATTGATGCAGTTACTGAGAGGAAAATCAATGATACGATACTTTCCTCCAAAAGATACTGCTGGCTTTGCAACTTTCTGTGTTAAAACGCCGAGACGACTTCCTTGGCCGCCGGCAAGCAACATTGCTATCATTTCCTTTTTAATCACGTTATCTCACCCCTCGATGTAAGTATTTTTAATGTGTTTTTCATTATAACACACTTTTTGTAAATAGTGAATAAATATTTAACATAATGTTCAACTTTTTTGTACATTTTTCGACAGCCCCCATATTTTTCCAAATATAGCTTATGAATCTTTTAAAATATCTCAAGAAATCCCACAATAGTTCCCGTTCTTCCCCTTGAATCCACCATAAAAATACAGTATAATGGCTCCATATCGATACCAAAAAGAGCGAAACACGAGGAGAATAATTATGAAATTGACAACCGTAAGAGAAATCTATCGTTCCAGAGAAACTTGGCTGGACAAAGAAGTGTCCATTGGCGGATGGATTCGCAGCATTCGTGATTCCAAGTCCTTCGGCTTTATTGTTGTGAGCGACGGTTCCTATTTTGAACCCCTGCAGGTCGTTTACCACGATACCATGCCGAATTTTGATGAAATTTCTAAATTAAACGTGGGAGCTTCCATCCTTGTAAAGGGAACTTTGGTTGCGACTCCGCAGGCCAAGCAGCCTTTTGAGATTCAGGCTTCTGAGATTGTGGTGGAGGGCAACTCTTCACCGGACTACCCTCTTCAAAAGAAACGCCATAGTTTTGAATACCTGCGTACCATCTCTCACCTGCGTCCACGTACCAACACCTTTCAGGCGGTATTCCGTGTGCGTTCTCTGATTGCCTATGCCATTCATCAGTATTTTCAGGAGAGAGATTTTGTCTACGTTCACACTCCATTGATTACCGGAAGCGATTGCGAGGGAGCCGGTGAGATGTTCCAAGTGACCACCATGGACTTAGCAAACGTTCCAAAACATGCAGATGGCAGTGTAAACTACAGCGAAGATTTCTTTGGCAAGCAGACCAGCTTAACCGTGAGCGGTCAGCTCAACGGTGAGACCTATGCGATGGCTTTCCGCAACATCTACACCTTTGGACCTACCTTCCGTGCCGAGAATTCCAACACCACCCGCCATGCGGCAGAGTTCTGGATGGTGGAGCCTGAGATTGTATTTGCGGACCTTCAGGACAACATGGCACTCGCAGAGGGCATGTTGAAATATATCATTCAGTATGTCTTGGAGCAGGCACCGGAGGAGATGAATTTCTTAAACCAGTTCGTTGACAAAGATTTGTTAAACCGCTTAAATCACGTTATGAACTCTGAGTTCGGTCATGTGACCTACACAGAAGCCATCGAGCTTTTGGAAAAACACAACGATGCGTTTGATTACAAGGTATTCTGGGGCTGCGATTTGCAGACCGAGCATGAGCGTTATCTGACCGAGAAGATTTTCAAAAAGCCCGTGTTTGTGACCGACTACCCGAAGGACATCAAAGCCTTCTATATGAAGATGAATCCGGATAACAAGACGGTGGCCGCTATGGATTGTCTGGTTCCAGGCATCGGAGAAATTATGGGAGGCAGCCAGAGAGAGGACGACTACGATAAGCTGCTGGCTCGTATGCAGGAGATGGGCTTAAAGCCAGAAGATTATGATTTCTATCTGGATTTGCGCAAATATGGTTCTGCTCGCCACTCCGGTTTTGGTCTGGGCTTTGAACGCTGCGTGATGTATCTGACCGGCATGGCCAACATCCGCGATGTCATTCCTTTCCCCAGAACGGTAAACAACTGCGAATTATAATTTCAAACATAAGGCAATACAAAATCCCCTGCAGCACAAGAAATCTTCTTCTGTGCTGCAGGGGATTTTAGAATTTGCTCTGAAAGTCCCGGACGGCGACTGCAAGGACTGTGTGCTTGCACAGTCCTTGGTATGCCTTGTAAAACAAGGCATATAGATGCCCTTTCGGGTACAAGAACATGCAGACATCGGACGGGCTACCCCGTGTGAAGCACGGAGCAATCGACTTTCATGCATGGTGATGATTCGTCGCAGGCGAATCTTGTCCGTTTACTTTTAAAACTCATTTATTTTATAGGCACCACTTATTTGCTTCTGTACTGAGCCAAAAGCTTGTTGATGCGGTTGGTCGGATTCAGCAACTCGCTCAGGGAAGCATCGTGGTTCAGATTATCAATAATCAGAGCGATGTACTTACTCATATCTACGTCAATGTAATACGGTCTGGACAGCAGCTCCGGAGTCTGGTAAACCAGATTGGTGGTCAAAATACGGTCAATGTATCCATTCTCATAATACTGGTCAAACTTCTCCAGACCATTGGTGAACAGACCAAAGGTAGCACAGATAAAGACTTTTCTCGCTTTTCTTCTCTTCAGTTCCTTTGCCACATCCTGCATACTCTCACCGGAGGAAATCATATCGTCGATGATGAGCACGTCCTTGCCCTCAACGGAGCTTCCCAAAAACTCATGGGCCACAATCGGATTGCGTCCATTCTCAATTCTGGTATAATCACGGCGTTTGTAGAACATACCCATGTCCAAGCCCAGAACGTTTGCAAAGTACACAGCACGGTTCATACCGCCCTCATCCGGACTGATCACCATCATGTGGTCGCTGTCAATCTGTAAATCCGTCTCATTTTTAAGAAGGTGCTTGATAAACTGGTAAATCGGCTGTACGGTCTCAAATCCCTTCAGAGGAATGGCATTCTGCACACGAGGGTCGTGTGCATCAAAGGTGATGATGTTCTCCACACCCATATAGGTCAGCTCCTGCAAAGCCAGTGCACAGTCCAAGGACTCTCTGCTGGAACGCTTATGCTGACGGCTTTCATATAAGAAAGGCATAATCACATTGATTCGTCTTGCCTTACCGGCTGCCGCTGCAATCAATCTCTTTAAATCCTGAAAATGGTCATCCGGAGACATATGGTTGATTTGACCGCTCAGGGAATAGGTCAAACTGTAGTTGCAAACATCCACCATAAAATACAGGTCATCTCCACGCACAGACTCCTGAATCATTCCCTTCGCCTCACCAGAACCAAATCTTGGTGTCTTTGCGTTAAGAATATAAGAATCTCTTTGATATCCGGAAAAAGCGATGGTCTTCTTGTGGTCACTCTCCCGTTCTCTTCTCCAATCAACCAGATACTGGTCTACCTTTTTTCCCAGCTCTGTGCAGCTCTTCAGCGGAATCAATCCAAGCGGGCCAACCGGAATCGTTTCAATAATCTTCTCTTCGTAAAGCATTTTCATCCTCCAAAGTTGTTCTCTACGATGCTCTCCTGCGGCACTTCTCGTTTCCAAAAAGGCCTCTTCGGTCTGCAATTCGTATCCTATCGGTATTCATATTCACCTATGTATTGGTATTAACTTATTCTTTATATCATTCTCTTTTCTATTAGTCAACACTGTGAACTCCCCATCGTCTAAAGACAATGGGCTTCTAAGAACCTTTCGGTTCTATTTAAGAAATTTCAGTTTCCTTCCATATATGACATAATTCTTTTAGGGTTTTATAGTCTTCCTTTGACAGATGTTTTATTTGTTACTTTACAGTTAAATACATGCAGATTTTCTCCTTTCTAAAGACTCAGACATTTCCTGTAAATATATGGTATCATATACTTGACTAAAACACAATATTACTAGTGAAATTTACGCCATTCATCCCAGCACCTAAAGGGAATGGGTTTCTGGCTGATTCATTATAAATGCTTTTTAAACTTTTTTTGTATGCGAATGTCCTCTCCAACCAGTGGAATCATCTGATATTTGCTCATAATTCGTGACGCAATGCGGTCTGTAAACTCATCACGCAACCGATTCAAGGGAAGATTGGTCGTCACGATGGTCCCCTTTTTCCGATTCAACCTCTCATTGATGCAGTAAAAAAGCTGGGAAGTCGTGAAGGTATTAATCAACTCGGTTCCGATGTCGTCTATCACAAGCAAATCGCAGTCCAAAATATGGCGATACATCTCCTGCATATCCTCCGGATTTTTGGACTCAAAGCGATTTTTGGAGAAGACATCAAACAGATCCGTCGCTGAGAAATAGAGCACCGAAAAACACCTCTCAATCAATTCAGCGGCAATGCAGTTGCTCAAAAAGGTCTTTCCAGTTCCTGTGGTACCCGTGAACAGAATGCTGCCCTTTTCGCTCGGAAAGCGGCGGATATACTCTTTGCACTGCTCCACCACCCTCTGCATATAGACCCTCTGCGTCATTCCCAAACGTTCCACTATCTTGCTGTCATCGTAATAACGGTAGGTAAATTGCCTGAAATTCTCCGTCTTTAAGATTTCTCTGATGTTGGACTGAGCATACAGCAATTCCATCTGTGCCTGAAGAAAACAATGGCATTTTTTGCCATCTCGATAGCCACTATCCTTGCAGTCTGGACACTGGTAATGCATCTCCATATAGTCGGCCGGATAAGCTCCTTCCTCCAACAGCTGCCTTTTCTCTCTGCGAAGCTCCTCCAAGGCAAGGCGAAGTTTGGATAAAGCCTCCTTATCGCCTCCTAAGAGCAGTCTCGCCTGCTGCACCGCCGTGCTTCCTATTTGCTGGTCAAGCTCGCGGATTCGGGGGATGTGTTCATAAACCTCCCTCACCCTCTCGTCCTGTTCTCTCTTATCCTGAAACTGTTTTTGGTCGTATGTGCGCATAATGGCATCATACTGGGAATTGCTCAATGGCATTTCGCTTCCTCCTCTCAGGTAGAACCGGATTGATTTTGAATCATCTTCCACATCATATCATCATAATCGTAGTCGTGTTGTTCAAAGTTGTGAAAACGATTCTTCGGATTGCTCTCCGCCCGCTTCGTCTCCCGACTCTCCCTGCTTCCCTTTCTCTTCTTATCCAACGCTTCGATATCCTTTAGAGAATGCACCTTTCCCTTGTGCCACGCCTGCAAAATCTTATCCACATAGTCAAAGCTCGGAGAATGAATCGTCAGTATGGTGCGGCTGCAGGCCTCCAACACAATCTCCCTCGGAAAACCATAGTCCTTAAACCATTTTTCAATCAACTTTTTCTCCGCTGTGGCTGGTGCTCGATTTCCCTGCCCCAAAGCCTTCATCACCGCAAAACAGTTTTTTCCAAAGCCTTCCGAATAGGCCTTGGCCTCCTGAATGGTCTTAATTCCTTTTTCATGCCAGTTCAATGCGACGGTCTCCATGTAACGCACACTGCTATGCCCTTCCTGAACACAGTATTCCGCCACATATTCTAAGAGTTCAGCCGAAATCTGTAGATTTTCATACAGATAGGCGAAGGTCTCGCACTCCATCGGAGTCAAGGGCTTTTTGCGGTACTGCTGCACCACATAGACCAACTGCACAAATTCCTCATCCTGCTCCAGTTTGGAAATGTCTTGGCTCATTTTCTCTGGCACTGCCACCTCTTCCTCCTCCGGCATCTCCAAAATCGGACCGCTAATCTCATCCTCGGAGAGAATACGGGAGGGCTTAGAGACCACATCTGCTCTCCTGTGCCCCAAAGAAGGCAGAGTACCTCTCTCTTCCATCCCCACCTGCCTTGTCACAGGCATCATCGTCTCTATCTCATCCCTTCTCTCCAGACCGGTGCTCATGGCGGCAGTCAAAGATGGCTCGACAGAGGCTGTTTGACGAGTTCTTTTGCTCTTGGGCTGTGCTGTTCCTGACGCAATCCCTGCCGGAAGCATCGTTCGTCTCTGTGGAGTGCTCTGAGACACCAAAATCCTGCGGGGTTCTGGCATCGCCGGCACCGCCGCTCTTCTACTCTTGGGTCTGACTTCTGCTGCCAAAGTCCGTCTCGCCTTTCCTTCTATCTGTGGCATAGACTGCTGCAGCATCCCACCTGGAAAATAGTCATCCAGACTCATCTGCTCCGCCGTGATCACATATTCCGCCTCCGGAGACTGCACCGGACTCTCCTCGCACACCAGAACCCCCTGCTTCTTCCAATATTCTAGGGCACGCTTCACGTCCGATTCCGTATTACAGAAGGCATCCGCCAACTTTTTCACAATGTCCTCATCCTCAAGCATCTGTGGATAACGCAGAAGGAATAAATAAATCTTCACCCATTCTCCATTTGCATGAATCATATAATTATCAATAAATTGATTGGGAACCATAGTCATGGACGGTTCCAACTTATTCTTCCATTTCATCACCTTATCCACCCCGCTATCCTGTTATTCTTTCCTTTGTCTTATCTTTATCCTAAAAAATTCTCAAATCTCCCGCAAACAAGTTTGTGTTGTATTTGCGAACAAGTTTGCATCGTCTTTCAACCTTTTGGTATCATAACATAAGCCGAAAAAAAAGGAAATAGGAGGAGTTTCCACAATCTTTTTTTGTGGATTTTGTGGATATTGTGGATAACTGACAAAACTCTTCCCTTACTCTGCCCAAAATTCCTTATAAATAAAAGATTTCTCTGTTTTTCTTTTTGGTTTTATGTAAATTGAGTTATCCACATTTTTATATTTACATAATTTTAAACACTTTTGTGGATATTGTGGATAACTATCTTTGAAGTAGGTTTTCCCCAACATTTACAATGTCTCCAGCTCCCATAGTTATCAACAAATCACCTTGCATACAATTTTTTAATAAAAATTTTTCAATGTCCTCAAATTCTGGAATGTAATGTGCCTTGGTGCCTCTGTTTTGTATTTTTTCTGCCAAATCTTTGGAGCTGACACCCAAGGTGTCCGTCTCTCTTGCCGCATAGATATCCGCTAACACCACCTCATCTGCCATCGCTAAGGCCTTGGCAAAGTCGTCCATGAGAGCCTTGGTTCTCGTATACGTGTGCGGTTGGAACACGCACCACAGCTTCTTGTGAGGATAATTCTTGGCTGCCTTTAAGGTAGCCTCTATCTCCTGCGGGTGGTGAGCATAATCGTCAATAATCACCACACCATTCTTCTCTCCCTTCTTCTCAAAGCGACGGTGTGTGCCCTTAAATTTCAGCAAACCTCTCTGAATAGCCTCCATAGGCACGCCCAACACCTCAGCTGCGGCAATCGCTGCCAGTGCATTGTATACATTATGCTCTCCGGACACCGACAGGCTAATCTCTGCCACCTTTTCCCCATGCTTGCATAGATCAAACGAAGCACAGGCATAGGCATCGTAACGAATATTGGCTGCCGTGTAGTCGCTCTTTGCAGCCTCTCTTCCCACAGTGATTATGTTTGCCTGAATGCCCTCCTTCCATTCCTCATAGTCTGCAATGTCGCTGTTTAAAATCAAATATCCGTCCCTTGGCAGCAACTCGGCAAATCTGCGGAAGGAATGGCGAATCTCCTCCAAATCTTTAAAGAAATCCAGATGGTCCGCCTCTATATTTAAAATCACCTCTATGGTCGGAAAAAAGGAAAGAAAGCTATTTGTGTACTCACAGGCTTCCGCTACAAACACATCCTTTGCACCGATGCGCACGTTGCGGTTGCCAATGCAGTCCAGCATTCCTCCAACCGATACCGTCGGGTCCAGCTCGGTTTCCATCAAGATTCCTGTCAACATCGAGGTAGTGGTGGTCTTTCCATGTGTTCCGGCCACCGCCACCGCCTGCCGATAATTTCTCATAATCTCCCCCAAAAGCTCCGCCCGTGACAGGAGAGGCAGTCCTCTTCTCCTTGCCTCTGCTAACTCTGGATTGTCCTCATGAATGGCTGCCGTGTACACCACCACATCGATTCCCTCTTCTATATTTTCCGCTTTCTGCGGGTAAGCAATCTTTGCCCCCAGCCTTGCCAAATGCTCTGTCAGCCCCGTTTCATGTGCATCCGAGCCAGAAATAGCAAAACCAGCCTGCAAAAGAATTTCTGCCAAGCCACTCATGCTGATGCCGCCGATTCCAATAAAGTGCACGTGTACGGGTTGATTAAACTGAATTTGATACATCATCTCTCCCACCTTTTCTTTCCCAGTCAATTCTATTTTATTCTGAAAGTCCCAGACGGCGGCTACATGGACTGTGTGCTTGCACAGAAGGACATGCAGACATCGGACGGGCTAACCCGTATGTAGCACGTAGGACGATAGTCCGAAGTGCGGAATGCGGGGCGATTGCGTTGCCGGGCACCGGTGATGCCCGTTTGGCAACGACCGGAGCGGAGCGGAGACCGTGCAAAGCACGGAGCAATCGACTTTCATACATAGTGGTGATTCGCCACAGGCGAATCCTGTTCATTTACTTATATAGTATAGCATATTCCCGAAAAATTTACAGCCCAACGTTTCTCACCTTATTTCTATAGAAAACGGACAGGACTCACCATCTGGCGAATCTTGTCCGTTCTGTTACACTCTTAAAATGATGTAGGGGGCAAAAAGTATTTTGCCCCCTATGATACCAGATTGCTCCGCATGAAATGCTTTCGCAATCCTCAAAACATTCGCAATTCGCACGTTTTTCTTTGAAAAACAGCTTCTTGCTCATATTTGGCGGGTCCCAAGTTCAAAAATCCTCTTGCAAGCAAGCTTGCATTGGATTTTGTGACCTTTTGACCCTGGTATCATCTATATTGCATGATTTTTGAAGATAATCCCCTTATAGCGTTCCAATGCAAGCATCAGCATATTGCCCAGCACGCCAATAGCTAAAATCTCACCGATTCCTACAGTAATCATGGCGAACCAAATCATATCCTCCGAGCCATAGGCAAATCGCAGCACCCACGGAATAATTAGGGTATTGGCAATGATAGGAGGCAGGCAAACCGCCCACTTATTCCTGCGGATTGCGTAGGAACCGATTGCTCCAATCAGTGTTGCGATGCTTCCGAAAACCACATCCAGTGTCGCTGCACCACAGAGCAGATTGGAAATCAGGCAGCCCAAAGCCAATCCCGGAACCGCTGCTGGAGTGAAAAACGGCAGGATGCACAGTGCCTCGGAAATGCGGAACTGAACTGCTCCAAAGCTAATGGGTGCAAACACCAGCGTCAACACAGTGTAGATTGCAGCGATTGCTGCCGCATGAACCATAAAGTAGGTTGCATTTTTTGAGTTTCTCATATTCCGTTTTCTCCTTTAGTTTTGTTTTACGAGTGGAAGGTCTCGAACACTCGATTCATTTAACGCCGGAAATCGGCGGCCAGCCCTAAGACCTTGGTTTTTATAGGCTTGGCAACGTGTCATAGTTTAGCACAGATGCCTGTAAAAAACAAGCCCCTAAACTAAGCAAACATCGAAACAATCAAGGCTACCAAGAAACCGGTTGTACCTACGATGGTCTCCATCATCGTCCATGTTTGAAAGGTGGTCTTCTCATCCAAATTACACAGAGATTTTACCAGCCAGAAACCGGAGTCGTTAAAGTGGGAGAAAGCGGTGGAACCACCCGCAATCGCCATAACCATACAAGCCTTGTACAGAGGAGTCAAACCTGCCACTGCTGGCATTGCGGCAACGATACCAGCTGCCATAGTCATAGCCACAGTTGCAGAACCTACAGACACACGAACCGCAAGGGCGATAACAAAGGCAACCACAATCAAAGGAAGTGGAGTCGCTGCCACTGCATTTCCTATGATATTTCCCAGACCAGAATCCTGAAGCATATAGCGAAGTACACCGCCGCCTGCTGTCACAAGCAAGATTAAACCGGTCGGCTCCAGAGATTTGGTCATCACCTTCTCTAACTCTTCTCTGCTATAGCCATGTCTGGTTCCCAACACAAACCAAGCGGTCAAAGTTGCCAGTAACAGAGCTACAAAAGGCTCACCAAGGAACTGGAAGAAGGGCTGTATAGCTGCCACTACAGCGTTTTCCGGAAATAGATTCAAGGCGGAGTTAATCAAAATCAAGAACAACGGAACCATGATAATCAAAACAACGCTGGCAAAGGAGGGCAGCTTATCTTCCTCAAATTCCTTTGCATCCAAATACTGTGCCGGAACGGGAACATTGAATTTCTTTCCACAGATGGAGCCAAAGATGGGACCTGCCGCTATCATCGCAAAGATACCACAGAACAGTCCCAAACCGATGACAATTCCCAAATCCACTCCCAAAATATTTGCCACTAAGATAGGTCCCGGAGTCGGTGGAATGAAGGCATGGCCTACTGCCAGACCGCCCAAAAGCGGAATCACAAAGTATAAAATGGATTTTTTTGCTCTCTTGGCAATCGAGAATGCCAGAGGAATCAAGATAATCAAACCTGCATCAAAGAAGACTGGAATCGAAACTACCATACCAGTAATGCCCAATGCCCATGGAGCCCGTTTTTCTCCGAACCGTTTCATCATCGTGATGGCAACTCGTTCGGCTCCGCCCGATATCTCCAAAATTGCACCAAACATCGAACCAAGTCCTACCAACAGTGCAATTCCCTTTAACGTCTCACCCATCCCCTTGGATACGGTGGAGGTAATCAGGCTCATCGGCATACCAGCCAAAAGGCCGATAGCAAGTGCAGAAATCAAAATGGCAATCAACGCCTGAAACTTTACTTTAATAATCAAAACCAACAAAATCACAAGTCCGCAGAGCGCAGCAAGCACCAGTCGAGTTGGCTCCGGAGTAAATGCTTCTGTCATAATTGGTATCCCCCTTCATTTTTCATTTTCTTTATCCCTGATGTCAACTTCCTATTTCCGCTGTCATTTTTTCTTATTTTTATTTTCTTTTTAAGGTATTATATTTCAATAAATTCTTATTAAGAAATTTTATGTCCCAAAAGATACGCCAGCGCACATGGCGATGGACTCTGTCCTGTGTGCTGACGCAAATCTCCCACAGGTTTTTCCGTCTTTATTTCATGTATCCGCCCTTCATCGGAGATACTGCATGTTCGGAGAAGATTTTTAAAACACCGGACTGGTACTTCGCTGCCTTTGGTGTCCACTTCTCTTTTCTCGCTTTCAGGATTTCCTCCATCTCCTCAGGAGTCTTAGACTCTCCCTTCACACCGACAATCTCCAGCTTTCTCTCAGAGATGCTGATGTGAATCAGGTCTCCCTCTTCCACCAGTGCAATCGGACCTCCGTCCGCTGCCTCCGGTGACACATGACCGATGGATGGTCCTGTGGATGCCCCGCTGAAACGTCCGTCTGTGATCAGGGCAATGGTCTTTCCCAGTTCCTTGTCAGAAGAAATGGCCTCGGAGGTGTAGAACATCTCCGGCATACCGCTTCCCTTGGGTCCCTCATAACGAATAAATACGGCATCCCCCGGCTGAATGTCATGTTTTAAAACCGCTGCGATGGCCTCTTCCTCACTGTCAAATGGTCTCGCACGCAGAGTTGCCTCAAACATCTCCTTCGGGCAGGCCGTGTGCTTGATCACAGCTCCCTCCGGTGCCAGATTTCCCTTCAGGATTGCAATCGCACCATTGGTTCCGATGGCCTTGTCAAAGGGACGTATGATGTCCTCTCTCTTTCGTCCCACTTTTGCACAGTACTCATCACACTTGTCATAGTATCCGTTCTGCTTCAGTTCCTCCAGATTTTCTCCCAATGTTTTTCCGGTCACGGTCATCACATCCAGATGCAGCATAGACTTAATTTCCTCCATCACTCTCGGAACACCACCTGCATAATAGAAATACTGTGCAGGCCACTTTCCGGCTGGACGGATGTCCAGAAGATAATGTGCTCCTCTGTGCATCTTGTCAAACAAGTCGGAGTCAATCTCAATGCCAAACTCATGTGCAATCGCTGGAATGTGAATCAGAGAGTTTGTGGAACCTGAAATCGCTGCATGAACCATAATCGCATTCTCAAAGGATTTCATGGTCACAATATCTCTTGCCCGCAGTCCCTGCAAAGCCAACTTAACCGCCTGCTTTCCTGCCTCTTTTGCGACCGTCTTCAAGTCCTCGCAGGTTGCTGGCATCAGTGCTGAACCGGGAAGCATCAGTCCCAGTGCCTCTCCCATAACCTGCATCGTGGATGCGGTTCCCATAAAGGAACAGGCTCCGCAGGAAGGACATGCATGTTGCTTATAGTAGGTCAGCTTATCCTCCGTGATTTCCCCTCTCTGGCACATCGCAGAATACATACCAATCTGCTCCAAGGTCAGAAGATCCGGACCTGCATCCATCACGCCTCCTGTGACCAAAATGGACGGGAGGTTGGTGCGGCCTATGCCCATCAGATGTGCCGGAACTCCCTTATCACAGCTTGACACAAAAACACCAGCGTCAAACGGAGTTGCACCTGCATGAATCTCAATCATATTACAAATCATATCTCTGTGTGCCAAAGAATAATTGATGCCGTCATGCCCCTGTGCCATTCCGTCACAGATATCTGTGGTAAAGTATCTTGCGGCCTTTCCTCCCTCTTCCTTGACTCCCTCTGCTGCCTGATTCACAAATTCCAGCAGATGTGCACTTCCCGGATGGCTGTCTCCGAAGGTGCTCTCAATCATAATCTGCGGTTTGGACAGGTCTGCCACAGTCCATCCCATTCCCATTCTCAGCGGATCCTGTTCTGGTGCAATTTTGCGGATTTCCTGACTAATCATAGCCTATACCCCTTTCTCTTCTCCTTTTCTTTTCTTTTCTTTCCTATTCTTTCTGCGATACGAAGCTTTTGTCTGCAAAGTCATCGTATCTCTTTCTTGTGAATTCATACTATCACCTTCTCTTCCTTCCGTCAATCCCCTTCTCTATTTTCTATGTTTTTGCTAATTTACGTCATTCTTTTTATGCACTTTCACCAATTTATCTTGTTCATTTCCATCCATTTTCATCCTTTCCCGCAAAATACATAGTATGACTTTCCTATTTCCTCCATTCTTGCGAAATCTTTTTTCTTCGTGTATACTGAAAACATAGAAAAAGCCAGACAGAAACCAAAGCAGAAACGGCCTGTCAAAATACAAAAACCTAGAACCAAAGAATGAGAAGTAGAATCATAGAATAGAATGGAGAACCTACATGGAAGAATCAAAAACTCTAACCGAACGCACCGCAGATGAAATCATAGCCTATATTCTTCAAGAGGAATTAAAAGAAGGCGACCGCCTTCCCAGTGAACCGGAACTGATGAAGCTTTTGGATGTCAGCCGCACCACCATACGGGAAGCGGTCAAAATGCTTAGTTCCCGCAATATCTTAGAGGTTCGGCACGGCTCCGGCATCTTTGTCAGCCAGAACACCGGTATCTCCGATGACCCTCTCGGCTTTCTCTTTATCAAAGATAAGAAAAAACTGGTTTCCGATTTGATTGAGTTTCGTATGCTTGTGGAACCGAGAATTGCTGCCAGAGCGGCTATGAATGCAACTCCAAAGCAGGCTGAAGAACTTTCCTTCCTCGCCGACGAAGTGGAACGCTTATATGACCAAGGTCTCTCCCACATCGCTGCGGACACCCGCTTTCACGAAAAACTGGGAGAACTCAGCGGCAGTCTGCTCTTTCCCAACTTAGCTCCCATTATCTTTCGGGGCATCAACATGTTCATTGAGCTGACGCACTCCAAACTCAAGGAAGAAACCATCCAATCGCATCGAGCCATCGTCAATGCCGTGAAAAAAAAGGATCCGGTTGCAGCAGAGGATGCGATGATGCTCCATCTGATTTACAACCGGAATCGCTTAAGTCAAGAGGACGAATAGAACGCACACAGAAGGGGAGAGCGGAGGCTTATCTTTGAATGGTCTTCGTCAAAATCCACCTTGCCCACTCGGCATAATATTTTCCCAACACATGGGCATTGTCCACCGTGTATTCAGGTGCCAAACTGCCCGTATCGTCGTCAAACAGCTCATTCACATCCAGATAAAAACTTGTGCTGCCATCCGTCATTTCTTGAATGGCCTGATTGAGCTGGTTGATTTTTTCATTGCTGTACATGGGGTTTGCCTCGGACTTTTCCTTCGTCACATGCAAGTTTGCCTGAAGAAAGAGGAGAGCCGAGGGCTGAAGCTCCCTGACCCTATCGACCAACTTTTGGTATTTTGCCACGGTAGATTCATAGGGATAGCCCATCTCATTGATGCCCAACATAATATAAATCTTAGCATAACTCTTTTGGGAGAGTAGCTCCTCCAGCGTGAGTTTGCCCTCGGATTTCACAGAAATCTGCGTCTCAAAGATTTTGAACACACTCATGCCAGTATCGGCAAAAACATCGGCAGCTCCTAAATCTCCATACTCAGAGAGGCCCACCGTTCGAGAATCTCCGATAAATAAGGCATCGTCAAAATAGTGAATATCCGCCTCAACAAAGGCCGGCGAATTGCTCTCATCAGCAGATAAAACCGCTTCTGTGTTTGGCTCTGCCTCCACTTCTAAATCAGTGGTCTCCTCCTCACTCGCATCTGTCTCCACTTCTAAACTGGTGCTCTCCTCCTCACTCGCATCTGTCTCCACTGCTGAACTGGTGGTCTCCTCCTCTAAGCTGGTGGCTTCCTCTTCGCTCGCATCCGTCTCCAGACGGCTCTCTTCCAAGTGTTCGACTAATTTGTATTCTTTTGTCAGTTTTTTTCCACCCCAAATGCCTCCTGCTACCAACAAACTAAGACCTAGAAGGATGGTATATGCATATTTTTTCATTTCTATTTTTTCTCCTAAAATCTAAAGTATAGGAAGGGGTCATCCAAGCCCAGATACATACAGTATACACAGCCCCAAAAAATAGCCAAGAGAGCCACTGCTGTGAGAAAATGATATTTATATCTCTGATAACACTTTCTTGGCCATCCCGTACAGCAAAGCAGCCCTGCCAACAGAGAGAGCAGGTACATTCTTCCATACTTGATATAATCCTGTGCAAAAATTGGAACTGTGCTTCCCGAAAAGAAAGGAAACAGTCTCTGCAGGTAAAGTCCTATCTGCCGAAGATCCGTCACCGCAAAGAGCAGCCAAGAGAGCGGAATCACAAAGAGCATGTACAGATGCCCCAACGGTCTATACGTTTCCAGCACCGCTCCAAGTTTCTTTTTCTCCAAAAAAATCAGCACAAAAATCAAAAATCCCCACAGAACAAAGTTCCAACTTGCTCCATGCCAGAGTCCGGTAAGCATCCAAACCACAAAGAGGTTGCGGGCAAGATGCCTGCGGTTGCCTCCTAAAGGGATGTATACATATTCCCGAAACCAACTCCCCAAGGTCATATGCCAACGTCTCCAAAAATCGGTCATGGAAACCGAAAGGTAGGGATTGTTAAAGTTGTCTGGAAAACGGAAGCCCATCATCCACCCCAAGCCCTTTGCCATCAGCGAATAACCATAAAAGTCAAAATAAATCTGAAGGCTGTATGCAAAAAGCCCCAGCCATGCCAGAGGAGTGGAGATGCTCTCATAGCCGATGGCATTCACTTGGCTCCACAGATTTCCAACTTGATTGGCAATCAACACTTTTAACCCCAAACCAATGGTAAACTCCCGCATTCCATTCTCAAAGCGGCTAAAGCTATGCCTTCTCTTGTGCAATTCCTTCTGCACCGAAGAGTAGAGCACGATGGGACCGGCAATGAGCTGCGGAAACATCACCAGATAGGTTCCGAGCGTCAAAACCGACTGTTCTGCTTTTATTTGCTTTCGGAACACATCAATCAAATAGGAGCTAATCTGAAAGGTATAAAAACTGATTCCGATGGGCAGCACCAAGTTCATATAGGGCAAAAGTTCTCCCCCTCCCAGCAAGCGGCTGACGGCATTGATATTCTCGCTCAAAAAATCCAGATATTTGAAGACAAACAACCAGCCTAGGTTGTAAAAAAGCCCCAGCTTCAGCCAGCGTCTGCGATTCCGTGTCCAATGAGAATGGCTCATCCTTTTTGCCACAAAAAAGTTCACCAAAATGGACAACACGATCAATACCATATAAAATGGCTGGTCTTTTACGCCATAAAAATAGAAAAGTAAACTTGCCCCAAAAAGCACAGCATTTCTGTAAGTTTGCGGCACTGCAAAATACACAAGCAAAAACGCTGGCAAAAAATAAAATACAAACTCTATGCTGCTAAATACCATGACACGCTTTGACCCTTTCTTTCCCTTCTTTTCTTTCCTTCCTTTGCTTTTCTTTCTCCCTTTTGACGTTTTTGTGTCGAAAAAAGTTGCAAAAAAACAGAAAACAAGAACGCAGAAATTCTACGAAATCAGAGAGGTCATCTTTTTCTCTCCCAACAAATATAGCTCATGCAGAGCACGGGTGATTGCCACATACAAGAGTTTCGCCTCCTTAGGATTGTTCCCATAATGCTCTTCGTCGGGTTTCCAGAGAATCACCGCATCAAACTCCAAGCCCTTGATTAACTCAATCGGAAGTACCATCACTCCCTTGTGAAATTCCTCTTCTTGCGGTGTTTCACTCGCCTTGCCCTTTTGCTTTTTGTTCCGTTTCGGATCCTGTTCTTCTTTTCGATAGCTATTATACTCTTGCATTTTGATTTTGTCTTTCTCTTTTTTTGACTGTTTGAGACTTTCTTTTACCTCCTTCGCCTCCTCCTCGTTTCGGCAGACCACCGCAATGGTCTCAAACCCTCTCGCTAAGATTTCCTCGGTCAGCGTCTGCAGTGTTGAAAGTAGCTCTTCCTTCTCTCTCTGGATACATTCCACCTCTTTTCCGTGGCGGATGACAGGGCAAATCCGATACTTCCCTGCGGATGCCTTCTCCAGTACCCTTGCTGCAAACTCAGAAATTTCTATGGTATTTCGGTAACGCGGTGCCAACAGGCAAAAACTGTCCCTATCTGGCACAAAAATAGCCTCTTTCAGATCTTCCCAATCGTTCATGCCTGTCTCGTAGTGAATGTTCTGGGAGACATCCCCCATAATCGTAAAATAGCAGTTGGGAAGTACCTGATGCAGCACACAGTAGACCATCTCTCCAAAATCCTGTGCCTCATCTATGATGATTTGACTAAACTCATCCAGTTGCTTTTTCACAAAAATTCGCTTCCAGATAAAAAGCAGAGCCGCAACGTCGTACACATCCAATCTCCCTGCCTTTGCCTGCACCTTGCTCTCCTCCATGCCCTCACAGCTCTCCAAAAATTCCAAATACAAAGGCAACTCGCTCGTCCAAGCAGAGGGAAGAGCAAAATAAGCCTTGTACTCCGCCTGTTTTGCCTTCATTCTCTCTCTATCTTCCTCGTCCCCCAAGAATTGAATGCGTTTTTTTACCCTATCGTTCATCATCGCCAGCAGTTCTGCAAGAGATTTTTCCGGAAAAGCCTCCCAAATCTCCTGCATGGCAGTCCTCGTAAAGATCATTCCCAAGCTCTCATCCCAGATATCTGTGTAGTACAAGGCCTCCTGCCTCTTTTCCTCCAAGAACCTTTCCAACTGTCGAAAGAAAAACAACTTACTCTTCCTGCCCCCGTCTGCATTCACCGGCACCACCCGATACGTTTTTTTGAAAGCTCTTCCCATCAGATAGACCAAAAATTGGTCCATCCGCAGCTGTCTCACATGATTGACATCCAACTCCGGAAGACCACTGGTGATGTAACTCAACAACATATCGTTGCTTCCGACAATGCAAAATTCCGTTGCCTTAAAACGTCTCTCATAATTATACAAAATATAGGAAATTCGATGCATCGCTACGGTTGTTTTTCCACTCCCTGCTACCCCTTGCACAATCACGTTCTTGAAAGGTACATCTCGAATAATCTCATTCTGCTCCTTCTGAATCGTCGCAATGATATCCCCTAGCACCGCTTCCTTGTTCTGTGCCAGATATTTTACCAAAAGCTCGTCGTTTGAGGCCACATCGTTGTCATAATAACCCAGTAGCTTCCCCTCGCTCACATCATAGGTGCGTTTCCGCTGCAAGTCAATCTCCACCGGATTGTTCTCCGGCACCTCATATCGTCCCCTTCCCATCTCGTTCTCATAGTACACGCTGGAAACCGGTGCTCGCCAATCCACAATTACCACATCGGTGCGATTCTTCATAATGCCATTTTTTCCGATGTACCAGCTCTCCCTTGCTCCACTCCCCATTTCCTCGTAGTCGATACGCCCAAAATAAGCCTTTTTCTGTGCCGCACGATTTTTTCGCAGAGTATTTTCCATATGCTCCAATAGGTTTTGGCTGGTAATAAGCTGGTTGTAAAGCTCCACCTCTCCCCTCTGTACGGCACGAAAGAGTTCCTCTGTCTCCTTTTTGTAATCTTCGGTTTTTTTTTCGTACTCCACAATGTTTTGCTGAATGGTCTCCATACATTTCAAAAAATGCTCTTCTTCTCTTTGTCTCTCGTTCTCTCTTTTTGCTTCCATCTTCGTCTCCTCCATTCCGGCTCTGCTCGACCACATAATCTTCTACATCCCATCCCTTTTCTTATAGCCTCTTTGTTTTAGCATATATTTTTTTGAAATACTAGACTTTTCTTTTTCCTTGTGGTATCATGCATAATGAAGTGTATCTTCTTGTCGGTTTTGTCCCCTTCCAGAAGATACACCTTTCTTTTTCCTTAAGAGTATCTTAAAAGGAAAATCATAGAACCGAAAGGTTCCTAGAAGCCCATTGCCTTTAGGCGATGGGTAGTCACATACTGAACATAGCATCAGAAGGAAAAGAGCTACAGATACGAAGCTATCATCATTACATACATAAGGAGGATGCCATGAAGTTACCAGCACCTGACGAGAAAAAAGCTCTCTCCACTTTAGGGCATATACTAGTCGCAATCTTCGGTATTCTGGGAGGGCTGTTCAAAACCATGCTGCACATTTTGACCGTGTGCCTGATTTTGGGAGCCTGCATTGGACTTTTTATCTATGCCAAAGTCAAACCACAGATTGACCATGCCCAAGAGCTGGCTTACGATAAGCTGGCACAGATGGAACGCAGCGATTTTTCTATGTTGTCAGACACCGAAATTTTTGACAAAGACGGCAACCGAATCGGACTCATCAATGCCGGTCACTATGAGTATGTGCCGATTCAGGAAATCAGTCTGAATCTCCAAAATGCCTATATTGCTCAGGAAGATAGGCGTTTTAAGACGCATCATGGAGTGGACTGGATTGCCACCGCCCGTGCCGGACTTGCCCTGATTAAGCACCGTGGTTCCATCACCCAAGGGGGAAGCACCATCACCCAGCAAGTCATCAAAAATACCTATCTCACCCAAGAGCAGACCTTCAGCCGCAAACTGATAGAAATTCTGCTTGCTCCTGCCGTGGAACAAAAATTTTCCAAAGCCGATATCATGGAATTCTACTGCAATACCAACTTCTACGGTCATCAATGCTATGGAGTACAGGCGGCAAGCCGTTATTATTTTGGCAAGGATGCTGCTGACTTGGAGGTCTATGAGGCTGCCGTTCTCGTCGGCATCAGCAACAGTCCCTCTGCCTATGACCCTGTAAGACATCCAGAAGCCTCTCTGGAAAAACGCAACGAGGTTCTTCAAAGTATGCTGGAAGTCGGCTATCTGAGCGAAGCAGAGTACGAAAGCTGCAGCCAAATGCCTCTGCAGATTGTGCAGGAAGAGGCAGAGGGCACAGATGAAAATTACCAGAGCAGCTATGCCATCCACTGTGCAGCCTTGGAATTGATGAAACTGGACGGTTTTTCCTTCCGTTATACCTTTGAGAACAAGGAAGATTATGACAGCTACATGGAAAACTACTCCGACCTCTACAATGAGAAGACCGATTCCATCCGAGCAGGCGGCTACAAAATTTACACTTCCTTGGACAGCAACATTCAGGCTGTGCTGCAGTCCAATCTGGACAATACTCTAGCTTCCTACACAGAGCTGCAGGAAAATGGCAAGTATGCCCTTCAGGGAGCCGCTGTCATCGTGGACAACCAGAGCAACTATGTGGTTGCCATCGTGGGCGGCCGTGGAGAAGAGGATGCTTACAACCGTGCTTACCTGAGTGCCCGACAGCCTGGAAGTACCATAAAGCCTCTTTTAGATTACGGTCCTGCCTTTGACACCGGAGAGTACTATCCCTCCCGCATCATGAACGACCACAAGTGGGAGAATGGTCCCTCCAACAGCGGCGGCAGCTATCGAGGCAATGTCACCGTGCGAGAGGCCCTAAACCGCAGTCTCAACACCGTGGCTTGGCAGGTCTTGGAGGACATAGGCGTTTCCTTTGGTCTCTCCTATCTGGGAGAGATGGAATTTCAAAAAATCAGCTACATTGACAACGACGTTCTCTCTTTGAGCATAGGCGGTTTCACAAACGGACTTCGTGTCGTGGACATGGCAAAAGGTTACAGCACACTTGCCAATCAAGGCATCTACAACGACCGCACCTGCATCAAAAGCATTCAGCACGAACACGATGGTGACTTGACCAAAAATATGAAAACCAGCACCAAGCAGGTCTACAGTAAGGACACCGCTTTTATTCTCACCGATGTGCTGAAGGGAACTCTGACCGAAGCCTACGGCACCGGTCGTGGCCTTTCCCTCGCTCGTCAAATGCCGGCTGCCGGAAAAACAGGAACCACAAATGACAGCAAGGATACTTGGTTCTGCGGCTACTCCCGCTATTACACTGGAGCGGTCTGGGTGGGTTATGACACCCCCAGAGCCATGCCTGGAGTTTATGGCAGCACCTACGCTGGAAAGATATGGAAGGCTGTGATGGATGCCATCCATGAAAATCTGAGTCCTCTGGACTGGGAACAGCCGGAAACCGTCATCGCTGCCCCCTATGACCACAGCAGCGGAAAACGCATTCAAAGCAGTGCAACCGAAACTTCCGATTCCTCCTCTCAGACAGAGACAGAAACTTCCGATGCTTCGGTCTCTTCCAACGGACTGCACAGCCCTCGCATCGCCGGTCAAACCGACTACTTCAGCACCACAACGGAGCTGCAAGCCCAAATCAGTGTGCATGAGAAGGAGCAAAGAGCACTCATCCAAAAGGTGGAGGAGGGACTGGACTCCTTTGAGAGCCTTACCATCTCCACGGTGGAGGACGTTTACACCGTACAAAATCGCTACAAGGAACTTTCTTCCCAATTGCAGCTTCTGGACGGCGGAAGTGAGAGAAGCGAGCTTTTCCAGAGAACCGAACAGAAATATCAGGAATTTGAGACCATCATAGAGGAGATGAGCGACACCATTCGCATCTATGAGGAGCAACAGGCCAAAAAACAGGCCGAGGCACAGGCACAGAAGGAAAAAGAAGCCGAGGAAGAGCGAAAAGAGCTGGAGATTCAAAGCAAGCGCAACGATTTCCTGATGGCTTTGACCGAACTGGAAGAGCTGGAATATCAGCCCCTCAATGCACAGCAGTTGGCACAGGAGGCCATTGACAAGCTCTATGCTCTCGAGGGAGACAATGAGGTCTCCACCTACCAAAGCCGTCTGAGTGCTGCCATCAGCCGCATCTCGACTCTGCCCACCGCACAGGAATGGGAGAGGGAGCAGGCCGCTCTTCGGGAATCCGAAAGTGCCGCCGCCAGAGACCAAATGAACTCTGCCACATCCCAGTTGGAAAATCAACTGAATCGGGAACAGCAGTCTTGGAACCGCAACACCCCTGCCGGTCCTGCCGGAGGTTCTTCCTCCGGACAGGCTACCATCATTCCCGGAAACCAAAGAAATTAAAAGGAGGCTCTGTGCTTATGGAAGAAAACAATCAAATTTCTATTCATACTTGGTTTTTTACATTTATGTGTGCCAATATGCCCATTGTCGGCTGGTTTTATCTTCTTCATCTTGCCTCCTCCAAACGGCAGGACTTGAGAAGGGAGTATGCGAAGGCCTTTCTCCGCTATAAACTCACCTTCCTTGTGGTGTCTCTGCTTCTTTTCGCCATCGTGATTTACATCGGAGCCGGAGCTTTGGATCGCCTCCTTGCATACATGGAGATGCTTTAGGCGAAAGCAAACGGGCAGGGGGGACTTTTGCTTCTTCCCCTCTGCCCGTTTTTGGAACGCTTCACGCCATCCCTATGTGCTTTGTTCAGATTCTTCCATCATGGCACGCAAGCGGTCCACAATCTCTCCTGCACTCGCAGCCCCTGCCTCATCTATGACAATATCCGCATACTTCTCATAATACAGCACTCTCTCTTCATACAAATCCCGAAGCGTCATTCCCTCTCGCAACACCACTCCTCTGTCCACTAGATTTCCCAGACGAGACTCCAACTCTTCATAGGAGAGTTTTAGATAAACCACCGTACTGATTTCTTTGAGATGCTCCATCGCTTCCTTCCCATAAATCACACTGCCTCCGGGTGCAATCACAGAGCGTTTGGCCTCAATGGAGGCATTCACCTGATTCTCTATCTCCATAAAGCCTTCCAGTCCGTCCTGTGCAATAATCTCCTTCAACAGCCTTCCTTCCTGCTCCTGAATCAAAATGTCAGAATCCACAAAGGAATACCCCAGCCTTTTGGCCAAAAGCACACCGACTGTGCTTTTTCCAGATGCCGGCATCCCTATCAATGTTATGTTTGTCTTCATCGTTTTCTATCCTTTTTTTCCACCTGTTTTTGCTTCCCTTGGTTCCCTTGATGCTTCCTCTTATTGTTGTCCTTGTCACGTTTCTTGCTCTTATCGCTCGGATTCTTCTTATCGCTTGGATTCCTTCTTGTGCCTTGTCCATTCTTTTCTGTTTTTCTGTCTTTTTCCACAGAAAATCCGAATTTCCCTAACTTTTTCCCCAATTCAAAGTAGGCTCCGTGGGAATATGTCACCAAACCACTTTGATTGAGGTTCAGTTTTCCCCCTTCGTCCAGATAGCTGTCCTCCACGGTCACTCCCAACACCTCTGCCACAAACATATCGTGACTTCCCAGAGGGAGGATTTGTTTGACACGGCACTCAATATTTAAAGGACTCTCTGCGATGCTGGGGGTCTTTATGTGTTGACTTTCCAGTTCCGTCAATCCCAGCTCCCGAAATTTGTCTACCTGTCTTCCGGAGCGTACACCACAAAAGTCAGCGGCATAAGCCAGCTCTTTGTTTACCAGATTGATTACAAATTCCTTGCTCTCTTTTATGATGTCATATGAGTAACGCTCCCGACGAATCGAGATGGAGACCATCGCCGGTGAGGTATTCACCGTTCCCGCCCATGCGATGGTGATAATATTGGGTCTCTCTCCCTCCCGCATACAACTCACCATCACAGCTGGAATCGGATAGAGCATGGTGCCTGCTCTCCAATGTTGTTTTGCCATTGTCTTTGTATTCTCCTTCCTTAGCATCCGTGGACAGGGAAACATATGTCCCCTTGTCCACGGATGCTGCTCTATCCCTACATCTGCAGAGCCATCATAATATTCGGAATCAACTGTTTCTTTCTGGAGACTACCTTGGGAAGAATCACTGCATCGTCCACAATCTCTGCATGGAAGGCATTCGCCGTCATTTTCTCCGCTCCGCTTCCCACGCAAAGCAGCATCGTCTCCTGTTTCAAGATATTGGTTAACATAAAGAAGAGCATGTCCAAATTGTGCTGGGCATAGACTTCCTTCAGGTAAGGCAGCAGGCGTGCCTTTAATTCCAGCAGTTCATCCTCGTTCAGGGAACTGATTTGCCCCACCCCAAATTTGACTTTTCCGACCGCAAACTGCTTGAAATCCTGATAAAAAATCTCGGCATCGGTCTTTGTCTTCAGATTACTACCTGCCGCAAACATATCGGAAGCGTATTTTTCCAGCTCAATCCCCGCTATCTGTGCCAACTCTTCCGCTGCTGCCTTATCCACAGCCGTACAGGTGGGCGAGCGGAACAGCAATGTGTCCGAGATGATGGCACTGCAAAGCAGACCGGCTATCGTTTTTTCGATTTCCACTCCATTCTCTTTGTACATTTGATAAATGATGGTTGCGGTACAGCCCAGAGGCTGGTTGCGGAAGAACACCGGTGTCATGGTCTCCACCGCTCCCAGCTTATGGTGGTCGATAATCTCCAAAATCTCGGAGCTTTCCACCCCGTCCACCGCTTGGTTTTTCTCATTGTGATCCACCATAATGACCTGCTTGCCCTTGGCACCCAGAAGGTTTCTTCGAGAAATCATGCCCAGATAGGTTCCGTCCTTATCCAAAACCGGAAAATCTCTGTGCCGCACCGAAGCCATCACATCCCGAATGTCATCAATATAATCGCTGACCTCAAAGGTAATCAGAGAATCCGTCTTCATAAAATAACTGATGGGCATACTCTGGTTAATCAAACGTGCAGCCGTAAAGGCATCGTAAGGAGTGGTCATGATGGTGCAGCCCCTCTCCTGTGCCAGCTTCTTTATCGTCATGGAGACCGGTGCTCCCTCACACACAATGATGCAGCTTGCCTCCATCTCAATCGCACAGAGCTGAGATTCATAGCGGTTTCCCAGAATCACAAGATCGTTTTTTTCTATGTAGAACTCCATCATGTCCGGATTGGCAGCCGCAATCAAAACCTTTCCCTTATCAAAAAAGGCAGACTCCTCCCCCACCATAATCATACCCTCTAAGGTCTCTACGATGTTGGAATAGCGGGTGCAAGCCTTAGAGAGAATGCTGCTGTCATACACATTCATGTACGTCTTGGTGATGTCTCCCACCGTAATCAGCCCCTCCAAAGCACCGGCATCGTTCACTGCCGGCAGAGTGACCACGCCATTGCTCTGCATCATATTCCAAGCATTCTTCAAGGAGATGCCCTTGTCCACTCCGGCTGTCTTGCGAATTTCTATGTCCTGTACCTGTGTTTTTACGCTCTCCACCAACCGAGGATCCTCCACCTGAAAATAATTCAGCACGAAACGGGTCTCCTCATTTACCTTGCCGGCTCTGCAAGCTTCGTAAGGCTTTCCTGTTATCTTTCGCTTCAGATTGGCATAACTAACTGCCGAACAAATGGAATCCGTGTCCGGATTTTTGTGTCCTATCACAATGGTATTTCTTACTCTCTCTGCCATGCTGTTCCTTTCCCTCTTACCAATTTTGCTTTTTGTCTTCTTGCTGCCAATTCCGTTCATAGTTTATTAAAAAATTATACACACGCAATTCACAACTATTTTTTATAGTATTTGTATAGAAAGCCAAACAAAAGCTTCATATTTTTCAACATGTTGCACATATATTTTTCATAATTGCCCCAGCTGGTTTTTTCGGCTGGGGTCTCCTCTTTTCCAAATATCCCTTGCAGTCTACTGACTGCAGGGGATATCTTTTTCCTTGTACACGGATGCTTGTCTCAATCCAAAACCAGCCTTGCCGCCCCATAAATACCAGCATCGTTTCCCAGCTGTGCCAATGCCAATTTTGCCTTATTCTTGGAAATCGGCGTAAAATGTTGATAGTACGCTTCCACCTTGTCCGTCAAAAAGCTTCCGGCTCTGGACACGCCTCCACCTATGACAAACACTTCTGGGTCTATGGTCAAAGCAATCTGTCCCAATGCCATTCCCAGATACTTGGCGAACACCGCTACCACTTCCAAGGCGAGGGCATCGCCAAGCTTTGCCGCGTCAAAGACATCCTTCGCCGTCACATTCTCTCCTGCCTTGCGTAACAGAGAAGGCATATCAGAGGCTGCCATCTTTCTTCTCGCCTCCCTCGCAATTCCGGTTGCAGAAGCAATCTGCTCCAGACAGCCAGTTCCCCCACAGTTACAGTGTTCCTTCTCATCCTCTCGGATGTGAATGTGTCCGATCTCTCCGGCCAGTCCATGTCGGCCTGCTACTATCTTTCCTCCCAACACCACACCGCCGCCGACACCGGTGCCCAAGGTCACAGCCACAAGGTCATGATAACCCTTGCCACCACCTTGCCACATTTCTCCCAGTGCTGCCACATTGGCATCGTTGGCACTCTTGACTGGAATGTCGTCCAGCAATGCACTCAACTGTCTCTGTGGATTCCGATTCTTCCATCCCAGATTCACACAAACTTCCACACTGCCATCCTCTAACACGGGACCGGGGATGCCCATTCCGACTCCCACCACCTCCGTCAGAGCGATGCCCTGCTCCTTCAGAGTGCTGCGAATCGAAGCTGCCACATCCTCCAAGATATGTGCTCCATTCTCTTCCTTTCTGGTTTTTACCTCCCACTTATGCAACAAGGTCCCTGTGGTCTCAAAAAGCCCCACCTTTACGCTTGTTCCTCCGATGTCTACACCAACACATTTTGAAGTCATACCAATATCCTTCCTTTGCCTTTTTTTGGCTGATTGCCCTTATTTTTTTTATTATAGAAGAAAAAAGACAGGATTGCAAGACTTTGCCTCCCTGTCTTGCTCTCCTGTCTCCTTTTCTTAGCCTATCCGCCAGATAGCAACCGCTTTTTCTTACAGACTTCTTGCCACCTCAGCGACATGCTCAGCCGTAAAACCAAAGTGCTCAAACAACTGTGCAGCCGGACCACTTGCGCCAAAGCCATCCATACCGATGCTTGCACCGTCCAAACCTACATATTTGCCCCAACCGAAGGTGCTGAGAACCTCAACAGAGACTCTCTTTCTCACGCTCTTAGGAAGCACAGACTCCTTGTACTCCTCGCTCTGCTCCTCAAACAGATCCATACAAGGCATGGAAACCACACGTACTTTCTTGCCCTCTGCCTCCAAAATCTTCTTGGCATCCACAGCCAAAGCCACTTCGGAACCGCTGGCCATCAAAATCAATTCTGGCATTCCCTCGCAGTCATCGATGACATAGCCCCCCTTCAGAGCTTCCTTGCTGCTTCCTGACATAGGAGCCAGATTTTGGCGGGTCAGAACCAATGCAGTCGGTGTTCTCTTGGAGGTGACAGCGGAGTACCATGCCGCCTCAGTCTCTGTCGCATCACAAGGACGGAACACATGGAAGTTGGGCAGGGAACGCAGCATCGCCAGCTGCTCAATCGGCTCATGCGTCGGTCCATCTTCCCCGACACCAATGCTGTCATGAGTGAATACAAAGGTCAGTGGCACCTGCATCAGAGCGGACAGACGTGCCATTGGCTTGGTGTAATCACTGAACACAAAGAAGGTTGCCACATAGGCACGCAGACCGCCGTGCAGCATCATACCATTTCCGATGGCTGTCATAGCCAGCTCACGCACACCAAAATGCAAGTTACGTCCAGCATAATTCTCCTTGGAGAAATCTGTCTCCCCGTTCATATGAGTCTTGTTGGATGGTGCCAAATCTGCCGCACCGCCGATAAGGTTCGGCAGCAAATCCTTCATGCGGTTAATCACCTGTCCGGAGAGATTGCGAGTTGCATCTGGCTTCTCCTGTGCTGCCCAAAAGCTCTCATTGTCCTTGAGCAGCTTCTCAGCAAGGTCCTCGTCGTGATAGGTGTTCCAGAGTGCTTCCATATCCGGATATTCCTCGCAATATGCGGCAAACATCACCTTCCAAGCGGCCTCAACCTCTGCCTTCTCCTGAGCGATTCTGCTATAATTCTCATACACTTCCTGCGGAACGACAAAAGCCTCCTCGCAGGGCCACTGTAAAAATTCCCTGAGAGCCTTGACATTGTCCTCTCCCAGTGGTTCTCCGTGTGCACTTGCCTTTCCCTGTTTTGCCGGACAGCCATAGCCAATTTGTGTTTTCACCGTGATGAAGGAAGGCCGCTCGCTGTCTGCCTTTGCCTCCTCAATCGCTTTTGCGATTGCTTCAAGGTCATTGCCGTCCTCCACCGTAAGAGTCTGGAATCCAAAGGCTTCCATTCTCTTTTGCACATCCTCCGTGAAAGCAATGTCCGTGCTTCCCTCAATGGAAATCTTGTTGGAATCATACAGCACAATCAACTTGGACAGTCCCAAGGTACCTGCCAGAGAGAATGCCTCCGAGGAGATGCCCTCCATCATACAGCCATCTCCACCAAGAACATAGGTATAATGGTCAACCACCGGATAGTTTTCCTTGTTAAACACAGAGGCAAGATGTCTCTCTGCCATTGCCATTCCGACTGCCATACCCATACCTGCACCCAGAGGGCCTGTTGTCGCCTCAACTCCTACGGTATGACGGTACTCTGGATGTCCCGCTGTCAGGGAACCCAACTGTCTGAACTGCTTGATGTCCTCAATGGATAAATTCCCGTAGCCAAATAAATGAAGCAGGGAATACAGCAACATGGAACCGTGACCACCGGACAAAATAAAACGGTCTCTGTTTGCCCACTCCGGGTCTGCCGGATTGTGGTTCATATGATGAGCCCAAAGCTCATATGCAACAGAGGCACAGCCCAATGGCAGTCCTGGATGTCCGGACTTCGCCTTCTGAATGGCATCTGCAGATAAAACCCGAATTGCGTTGATTGACAATTCCTCCAATTTGTTCATGATTCATCCTCCTGTATACTCATTAAAGGTAATTAATACATACTCTATCTTCACTTTAATACAATTTCCTTCATGGTCTGCGGACCAGTGAGAAGCAAGGAATTGACCTTATTCCCGCTTCGGATTTTGGAAATTGTAAAATCAAACTCGCCAGAGAACTTTTTCCTTCCATTTAGATTATAAATCTGGCACGAGTTCTCATTATACAAAATTACCCTCGTATCGTCAATATCTGCATAGGTATAATCGTAACTGAATTTGATAGAAAACACCTCATCTCCCCGATTTCGATACACCTTGAGCACATATTGTTCCTCTCCCTCTTCGTTGTAGGTGATACAGCCCACATAATCCGAACAATAAAAAATGCTCTTGATTTCCTCATCCACCGCTTGCTGACGAATGAGTTTGGGAGACATTTCATCCTGCAGAGAGTAGAAATCCAAGCTGTCGTTGGTAAAAACCACCCCATAGGTATCCGTCAACAATTTGACTCTCGGTGCCAGCTTCGATTCGTATTCGTCATTAAAACCACCGACCAAACGGTCCACCACATTCTGTCCCACAGTGGAAAAGTTATAAAAAACCACCTTATTCTTCATCACACCACTGTTTAGATATACATAGGATGCCATAAGAAGATGGCTGTTCGGGGAGAGAGAAATATCCAAGGGATAACCGCCGTCCCCCGCTAGGGCCGTGCGAATGTCAATCTCCAAATCTGTGCCATCCTTGCGGTAGTACGTGATGACATTGGCCGTTCCATCGTCCAAGATGGCTGCTGTCAGTCCCAGAGAAGAGATGGAAACCTTCAGAATTGGCAGCTCCGTCACAGCCTGCCCTACATTTCCATTCTCATCAAAGATATAAAGATTGTTTCCCTGTTGGTCTGCAATCACGGCATATTCCCCGCTGACCGCAGCCACCGGAGACTTCATCTCATAACTTTGCACCCAGACTTCCCTGCCTTTATCGTTTATGTAAGCCGCACCATCCTTGGAATATTTTAACATATTGTCCCCAAAAATGGTATACTGGGCGAAATCCCCCTCCGTCATTTCCTGCTCCCAGTTCACTTTATATTCTGTAAATTCATATTGATCCAAATACAGATATCCCGCTAGGCCAAGCAGACAGAGCAAGAGAAGCAAAAGCACAGTCAAAATTCTTTTTTTCTTTTTCCTTGCCTTTAATTTTTTCTGCAGCTCTTCCTCGGATTCCTCTGTTTCAATGACAGGTCCCCTAACCGGACGTGTCTGCTGCTTCTTCACATCGGAGGAACGCACCACCCGCTGGCGCAGCTGCTGTTTTCTCGATTCTCGACTCATAGAATTCATATCGCTCATAGATTCACCTCCTATCTTTCTGCACGAAGGTAAACCTATTATACACTATTTTATTGCCTTACGCATTACTTTTATTGACTATGGAAGCTGCAATTTTTGACCTGCAATGATTTTATCCTGACTTTCCAAGCCATTCAGAGCTATAATTGTGTCAATATTAGATAAATTGTGGTAAAGTTTCAAACAAATTCCGTACAGAGTCTCTCCCTCTCCCACGGTATAGTAGCGGCGGGTCTCCCCACTTGCAACATCCTTCCACTCCCAGATTCCGCTGTCTGCCTGTGCGGCAGTCTGATTTCCTCCCCCCTGCGAGCTTACTTGTGCATCGACCTGTACCGTTTCTCTGCTTTCGTTTCCCTCTCCCTCTTTTCCCTCCTTTTCGTTTCTTTCCTTTCCCTCTAACTCCTTTTCCCCTGATTCCTTTTCGTTTTCTTTGTTTTCGTTTCCTATCTCCTCTCTGTTCTCACTCCCTTGGCTCTCCTCACCTAGAGCTGTGCTCTCCTCCTCACTCCCATTGATTTGTAGCTTTTGCGTCTCTGCTGTCGCTGCCTCCGTCGGATATACGCCTCCAGATACCATCTGAATCTCCACCTGTCCTTCGCTCTCCCCCGACTCTTCCTTGTCCCAAAAACTGCCGCTTGGCAGCACCGATGCAATCACCGACTCCATCTGCCTCATTTGAGAATAGTTGTTGAACATCACGATTCCTCCGGCCATCACCGCAAGCGACAAAGCCCCACAGACCCCCGCCAACATCCGCACCGTACTCTTTTGACTTTGAATCTGCCCCTTTCTCTCCGCCATTCTGTCCTTAAAATCCCTCGTCACTTGGTCATGTACGCCAGCCTCCGTCCGCTTCCTGTCGCTGCGAAGCACCATATAGTCCTGCATCATCTGATTTCTTTCATAGTAGATGCAGTAACCTTTGAGACGCTTCAGGCCTTCCTCTCCCTCTATGTAAAGTTCTTCCTCTCCCTCCTCCCCATGGTTGAGATGCATCAACTTATGTTTTCCCGCAAAGTACTTTCCCTGTGTCTTCCAATAATCCACCGATTTCAATTCACTTCCCTTCGCCGCACACAGAAACCAGCCCTGTATGCTGCGTTTCGGAAATAACTTCTCCATCTCCTGACAGGATTTTTTCCAGACCTCTTGGGAAAAATCCACCTTTCCCACAAAGGCTTCCGCATCCACAATCTCCATTGCACCATCCAGAAACACAAAGGGCACGCCCTCCCGAAGTTCCAGACTTCCCAAGAGAAAGCCCACCCGAAGTCTCTCCTCTCCTGCCGGAGACAGGCTCTTTAAATATGTGCTGACATAATCCTCAAAATAAACCTTTGCCGTATCCTCTTTCTCCCCAATCTGCCGAATGTTTCGGGGGAGTTTGGGATACGGATGATACATTTCTCCCATCTCTCTTACCTCACTCTACACACTTTCCAAAACAGCTGATTTTTCTTGTTTCTGCCATGGTCTAAGGATAGCACAGATGGAATACAGATTTTGTCAAACAAAGGTTGTCTCATTCAAGAATTTATCGACAAGAAAAATGCTTTCACTGATACAATCTGCCAAGCGCATCACCACAGAGAGTCGAATGCTTTGTAACATCAGAGGGTCATAGGCGGAACAACTGCCCACAATCCCTGTAATAAACAAATCTCCCACCGCTTTGAGTTCCTTGCAGACTCCCAACCCCGGCTTTAGAGGTCCCCTTCCCAATGTGACAAAGCCCACATGATCCAAACTTCCCACCGAGGCATCCACCGCAATCACCACATGGTTTTGGTACATGCTCTGTAAAATGTTCTGATACTCCTCCAGATTCATCGCATGTACTGGTTTTTCCAACGTTCCAAGAATCTGCATATGGGAGAGTCTCTCTCCATGCAATTTATAACCAATCAATGGTCCCAGACTATCTCCTGTTGAGCGGTCCGTACCAATGCACAAAAACACCACTCCTTTTTTTCCGGATTTCGCCTTCTCCTCCTCTATCATACTGCGAAGTCGTTTTGCAAAATCCTCATGGCAAAATTCTCTCACGGTATCGTAATAGTATACTTCTCTCCCCTGCCGAATTACAAAATGCTCCAATAATTTCATGAAAACCCTCCCGCACCTAACTCTTTCGGACTTGTTTTACATTATAAGCCAGAAAAAGAAATTTTATGCATAGTCGGCAAAAGTCACTTTTCTTGCTTTTGCATTTGTGCTATTCTACCAAAAGAAGAGATAAAAGAGGGTATGAATGGAAGTTTGCTTACTCAGAGTATGAGGACTTGAAAATGTACCTGTAAAAATAAAAACGAAAAAATATAGTGAACTATCCTTTTTCAAAAGTTAAAGGATAGTTCACTGTCACTTTGAGTGTTACGTAGATGAGAGATTTTTCTGTTTTGAAAACTATTTTACAAAGCAGATTAAAAATAAAGCAAATACAACAACTCCTATGCCTATATATATACGCCTCGTTGCTGTGTTGACTTCTTTTTGGTAAAAGCAAAACAATTCTCCAGAATGATTTTTTTATTTTGGAAACTAATAATTGCATATATCACAAGGAATGCAAATCCAAATATTAAAATTGCAATCAGTCGTCCCACAGCAGAAGGAATCGTATATTGACCTATTATGATACATAGCACGATAATCAAATTCTCTATTTCACTTTGACCATATCCTAAAGGAAGTTCTTTTCGATAATTTGTATACATCGTTTTTCCAAAATAAATGATGATGCATATTAAGAATAATAGATAGATTATCATGCCCATTGATCCCATTCATACTCCATACTAGAATTACCTTATTCTTTCAAAACACTATTTACAAATAGAGTGTTCTTGTGAGAGTATACCATAAAAACGCTGAAAATTCAATAATTTTTATTAAAAACGCCCAAACCAATAGAGAAATGGTGGGAAAAATCATAATTGATAAGATAAGCGGTCAAGGGGAGAGTGAGTGAGGTGTAGGTATTGACACCAAAAAGGCTCTCCCTTATACTTGAGAGAAAAAGGTTCAATACTGTAGTGATAAGATAAGTGGTCAAAGGGAGTGGGGTGTAAGAAGACTAGGGCAAAATATCTCATCAATGAACAAGAGAAAGGAAAGAAGACTATGTTTCGTATGTGGGGAAAGCTGTGGAAAGAGAGCCATGTTGTGATGGATTATGTGGTTGAGATAGAGGATTACTCCCTCTCCCGCACACAGATGGTTTTTCGGGCATTGGAAGAAATCTGCCTTCAATTTGATTTGGAGCAGCCGATTTGGCTAGATACTAACATTCAGGAGTTCAAACGCCTTGCCAAGACAAGATTTTCCAAAGATAGCTTCATTGAGGATTTGAACCTTCAGTATCTGGAAATCGAGGTGATTGAGGAAGCTTATTAAGCACCAGAGTTAAAAGAATTAAAAAAAGAGGAGGCACTGCAGATTTCTGCACTACCTCCTCCCTATTTTATTTAAATATATCCTAAATATACTTCTGCCAGATTATAATCTCTTCAGCAAGTTCTCTCTTGCCTCCTCATAGCCTGGTTTTCCCAGAAGAGCAAACATATTTTTCTTGTAGCTCTCTACACCTGGCTGGTTGAATGGATTTACTCCTAAGAGATATCCACTTACACCACAAGCAAACTCAAAGAAGTAGAACAGCTCACCCAAGGAGAACTCGTCCTGACTTGGAATATTTACCTTCAGGTTCGGAACATTGCCATCTGTATGAGCCAGAATGGTTCCGTTCATCGCACTCTTATTAACAAAATCAACAGTCTTTCCAGCCAGATAGTTCATACCATCTGTATCAACCTCTTCCTCATCCAAAACAATCTCTGCCTCAGACTCTTCCACATTTAAGACGGTCTCAAACATAATTCTTGCACCATCCTGAATAAACTGACCCATGGAATGCAAATCTGTGGTCAAATCAACGGCTGCTGGGAAGAGACCTCTCTGGTCCTTGCCCTCGCTCTCGCCAAACAGCTGCTTCCACCACTCGGATACATAGTGTAAGCTCGGCTCATAATTTGCTACAATCTCGATGGATTTACCCTTCTTTAATAAGATATTGCGGATGGATGCATACAGCAGGGCATCATTCTCCTCATAAGGAAGCTCCAGTGCTTTCTTTCTTCCAGAAGCTGCACCCTCCATCAGCTTGTCAATATCTGCACCACTCACTGCAATCGGAAGCAGACCTACTGCCGTCAATACAGAGAAACGTCCACCTACATCATCCGGCACCACAAACTCCTCGTAGCCTTCCTCATCTGCCAGATTCTTTAAGGCACCTCTTGCCTTATCTGTGGTCGCATAGATACGCTTGTTGGCCTCCTCTTTGCCATACTTTTCAATCAGCATCTTCTTAAATACTCGGAAGGCAATCGCTGGCTCTGTAGTGGTACCGGATTTGGAAATGATATTAATGGAGAAGTCCTTGCCCTCCAGAACATCCTGCAAATCCTTGATGTACTTGCTGCTGATGCTGTTGCCCACAAAATAAATCTCCGGAGTTTTTCTAGCCCCCTTCGGAAGCACATTGTGGAAGCTATGAGACAAAAACTCAATCGCCGCTCTTGCTCCCAAGTAGGAACCACCAATCCCCACTACCAACAGCACATCGGAATCCTTTTGAATCTTCTTTGCCGCCTCCTTGATGCGTGCAAATTCGTCCTTGTCATAATCCACTGGCAAATCAATCCATCCAAGGAAATCATTTCCTGCTCCGCTCTTTGTCACCAGCACTTCCTTTGCATCAAGCACGGAATGCTTCATGTTCTCCAATTCCTCTGCAGAAATAAATCCAGCAGTCTTGGAATAATCTAGCTTTACTTCTCTTCCCATTGTTAACCTCTCCTTTTACCATTTGTTTTGACATTCATTGCCTGTCTATCTCTTCACATTATAGCAATCTCTGGCTCGATTTACAACATTTTTTTAGGGCGAAGCACGGAGCAATCGACTTTCATGCATGGTGGTGATTCACCATAGGCGAATCATGTCCAGTTACTTTAAATATTCCCTCAACACCTCCCCCAAAAGCTGAATCTGTTCCGGCTCCAAAATCTTCGTCAAATCCGCTCCGGCCGCCTTTTCCTTTCCCGCAGCTGCCTGTTCCATACTTTTTCTTAGACTCTCCATCTGGGCAGTGGAACTTCGATTTCCACTCTCCGCCGCTTTTCCAGCCGTTTTTGCCGCTCGCACCCCTTCCACTTCCCGAACCGTTCCACTTCCTTCTTCCCGCTCCGAACGCCTCTTCCCAACCATACCGGCTGCCCTTCGTGCCGGTATGCTGGCACCACTACCGCTTTGTGAGCTTTCTTCCACCTCTTTCTCCTCCGCTTTTGTGCGAAGATTTCCCCTCTCCATACTGACAATCACATGCTCCTTATTTCCCTGCGGCACTGCTGCCATCTGTGCCCCTTCCTTCTCCTCCTTTTCCATGCGATTGTTCATTCTGCGTCCCATTGAGTTTTCAATATAATCTTGAAGACACACCAAAAGTTGCTCCTGTTTCTGGGCACTTTTTACGGTCTGCTCCGTCAAAAGCAGTAACAATGCTCCCATTGCCCCTGCCGCTCCATACAAGACAATGTAGGAAGAATCCATCTGATACCAATACGACAAATAGGCTCCCATTCCGCCTGCCAGCAACGAGAGTAAGACCGCCTGTCCCGAAAAAGCATCCCAAGCATTCAGGGAAACTCCCAAAAAGCGGTACGAAAATATCTGACGTTCTATGTATGCTCTAGCATTATAAATGCCCTGATTTATCCAATATGTATTTTCCATGCGTTGACGAAACCCCTTCAAAAACTTGTTTGTGGTTGCCGCCATATTCTCGGTTTGTTTGATGGCTCTTTTGTAAAAGCTGTTCACGGCCAACTTGCTTAGGATTCCCAAAATGCAAATCGCCGCCACCACATAGACTCCTCTGCCAGCTTCCAAAAATTGTAACATACCAAAACTCTCCTTTCTGTTTCGGCTCTCCTAGCGGATACCCTTTCTCTCTGTGACAGTTCCTGTACGAAGCCTTTTTACACGTAAAAAAAAGAACCCGCTATCCCACAGCAACACCCCAAAGGTCTGTATCCCCTGCCGATGTGCTATATTATAGCGAGTCCTTTTTCATTTGGGAAGTTGAGAAGCCCTAGAATCGTTCGTCAAATTTACCTTCGATTCGATTTCTAAGTCCCTAATAGCGTTCTGCCATAGCTAACAATAACTTCACAGAATGCTGAATGGCTGCCGCCTCAAACTCCTGATAATCCATGTTGGCACTGTCATCTGCCTTGTCGGAAATCGCACGGACAATCAAAAACGGAATTTGATTCAGATATGCCGCCTGTGCAATCGCCGCTCCCTCCATCTCCGTGCAGCTTCCTCCAAAATTTTGGACGATCCACTGCTTCTTTTCCTTCTTGTCGATGAACTGGTCTCCACTGACCACCCTTCCTCTCCACACCGAGATTTCCGGATTTACCTCCTTGCAGCACGCCTCCGCTAAGGAAAGCAAGCTCTCATCCGCAGCAAAGGCAAGGGTATCCATGCGGGGAATTTGTCCCAAGGCATAGCCAAATCCGCTTGCATCCATATCGTGTTGCACGGCATCTGTTGAGAGTACAATGTCTCCAATATTGATTTCATTCTTCAAAGAACCAGCGATTCCCGTATTCACAATCGCAGATACCGCAAAGTCATCTGCCAAAATCTGGCTACAAAGAGCCGCATTCACCTTACCGATGCCAGAACGCACCACAACCACCGATTTTGGGGCAAGTTTTCCACAAAAGAACTGCATTCCTGCCTTATTCACAACCCGAACTTCCGTCATCTCTTCCTTAATCTTAGAAACTTCCTCATCCATAGCTCCTATAATTCCTAACATAAACCTATTCTCCTTCTTATTACTCTCTTATTCTTAATCATGCTCAGACTCTTGCAGCAACACAGCTTGACAAGGTTCCTCTGTAAAGTTATACTGCTTATAGGGAAAAATAATCAATTACCAAACAAAAGATGTTAGGGTAAAAAGGTATTTTGACCCCTATGATACCAGATTGCTCCGCATGAAATGGTCTACGTTCCGCTTCGGTCGTTGCCAAGTTCAAAAATCCTCTTGCAAGCAAGCTTGCATCGGATTTTGTGACCTTTTGACCCTGGTATCAACAAAATATTTACTTTGGAGGATAAAAAAATGGAATACAAAACCCAAGGAACTTGCTCTATCGGCATCTCTTTTGATGTCGTAGACAATAAAGTAACCAACGTCGTTTTCAACCGTGGATGTTCTGGAAACACTCAGGGTGTGTCCAGATTGGTAGAAGGCATGGACATTGACGAGGCTATCTCCCGTTTGGATGGAATCAAGTGCGGTGCTCGCCCAACTTCATGTCCAGACCAGTTGGCAAGAGCCTTAAAGCAGTACAAAGCTCAGAACTAATCCCTTGTCTTTTCTTAGCGGACTATCTAAATTTTTTTGGATAGCCCGCTTAATCTCTATTTCACGGATTCCTCTATCAAACATACATGTTTTTTGGTTTTTAAATCATAATTGATTCCAACTAATAATAATTTTCCCTTATATTCTTGTAGGGCATCTGGATATCTTTTTTCTTTTATTTGCCCAAGTGCTCCTTCCGCACTTTTATTCCATTTTAACTCAATTATCATTGCTGGTTTGTCTAAATATCTCCTACGAGGCAAAAATACAATATCTGCAACCCCTTTTTCCCGCTGGTAATTCTCGAAATATTTGATAATATTCCCTTGCACTATAATATGCTAATGCTATTGTATAAGATAATGCATTTTCATCATTATATGTTAAAATAGAAGTCTCCATATGTGCTTCTGAAATTCCCAAAGCTACATTCTCATTCTTTTTATCCCAAGTATCTTGAAGCAAAGTATCTGACTTCTTTATAGACATCACTATGTTTTTCCATCCCGCCGCTTCAATGGCATTACAAAACTCAGAAGCTATTTCTGAATTTGGAATAAATATTTCCTTCCGACTAAAATCATAGCCTAAGTATCCTAAATGTATCAACAATGTTAATACATCGTCTGCTGTATGAAAGGTCGTCATATCATTCGAAAAAGTGTTGGTATTAATTTTTTTTCTTCCTCCTGACAACAATTCCACAATCGAATCTTTTAACCCATCATAATTCAAAACAATATACTCTCTCTTTAATTCTCGTAACAGTGATTTTTCGATTAGAGATTTCAACTTTGTGATGTCATGAGTCCGACTCAAAAAGTTTTGGATATTCAAAAATACAACCGAATATTTATTTTTATAGGTTTCATATGTTACATCATGTTTAATTTTTAGATTTTCAAATAACTGGTCCGAATCACTATCTTTTTCATAGTAAGCGGTAAGCATTTCTGCTGCCATGGATTTTCCAAAACGTCTTGGTCTACTGACACAAACATATTTTTGCTTTGTTCCTAGTACTCGATTTGTATAAGAAATCATTTCCGTTTTGTCTACATAAATTTGAGAAGATACTGCTTCTCGAAAGCCTTGGTTTCCTGGATTCAAATAAATTCCCATCCATCATCATCCCTTTCTTCCGCTAACGAATCCTGTATTTTTTCCTCCCATACCGCACACAACTTCTCCAAAGTCCATGCCGCATTTGCTGGACTGGTGGATGGCAACTTGATGGCAGCTCTTTTCGTCATTGGCAAACTATATTTTTGATACAGTTCATAAGCTTTTGTACCGTTGGCAAAAATTTTCTCTATGTTAGCCTCCTGCAAAATCAACATCAAGTTCGCCGGCCGCACATTCCGAATGCTGGAATCGCTGGAACCCACAATCTCACAACTCTCAATCACATCCCACACGGCAATGTGATTCCTCAAAAGAAAGTCCTTTTTCTCTTCCACGCTTTTGGGTGGATCCTGGCTTACAAGATGAGCCAAGACCTTCCAAAAGCGATTCTGCGGATGTCCATAGAAAAATTGCATTTCTCTTGATTTTACGGATGGAAAAGTACCTAAAATTAAGATTTTTGAATTTTTGTCATAGACTGGAGCTATATTATGCTTCACCTTTTGGTAGTCCTGCATTCTCGCTTCCCTGCCTTTCGCAAAACAGATTTGCCAACTGAGCAAATTGCTCCAAGGTCAGAGTCTCCCCTCTCACAGATGGCGAAAGCCCTGCCTCCTCAATCACCTCTGCAATCTGCTCCTTCCCAAAAGACAGAGCCGCATCGTTATGCAATCCATTTTGCAGAGTCTTTCTTCTCTGATTGAAGGAAGCTCGTATCAGTTGAAACATCAAAGCCGCATCCTTCACCTCCACCGGTGGCGTTTTGTGTCTACTTAAGCGAATCACAGCTGAACCAACATTGGGTCTGGGCATAAAACAATTCGGTGGAACATAGGCGGCAATGTAAGGCTCTGCGTAATATTGCACTGCCAAAGAGAGGGCACCATAGTCCTTGGACCCTGGCCCCACCTGCATACGGTCTGCCACTTCCTTCTGCACCATCACGGTGACCGATTCAATGGGAACCTGACTCTCAAACAGCCCCATGATGATGGGAGTCGTGATATAATAAGGCAGATTTGCCACCACCTTTATCGGTTTTCCATCATTTTCCTCCTCCACCAACTTTTGTATATCCACTTTCAAGATATCTCCCTGAATGATTTTGACATTGTCATATTCCTGCAGGGTCTCCTCCAGAATCGGAATCAAGTTTCTATCTATCTCGACTGCTACTACCTTCTTAGCTGCTTCCGCTAAATATTGGGTCATCGTCCCGATTCCGGGACCGATTTCCAATACCATATCCTCTTTTGTCACTTCCGCTGCCTGAATGATTTTTTCCAGCACATGGGTATCAATCAAAAAATTTTGACCGAATTTCTTCTGAAACATAAACTTATGCTTCTGCAAAATCTCTATCGTGTTCTGTGGTATTCCTAAATTTGCCACCGATTTTCTTCCTCCCACTTTCTTTGTCATCTATCCCTGCCCGAAATTCGATACAGACGGAGGGCATTCTCCCTTGTGATGTCTATCACTTCCTGAGCAGACAGACCTTTGATTTTTGCAAGCTCCTCCACCACCAAAGGCAGATAATTGGAATTGTTTCTCTTTCCACGGTATGGAACTGGTGTCAAATAGGGGCTATCTGTCTCCAGAACAAGGCTCTCCATCGGAGCATATTCCACCACTTCCTTCAACCTGCGTCCATTTTTGAAGGTCAGCACACCTCCGATACCGAGAAAAAAGCCCATCTTCAAATATTCCCTTGCCATCTCCACTCCATATGAGAAGCAGTGAATCACTCCACCTATTTCCTCCGACTTTTCTGCCTTCATAATCTCCAAGGTGTCCGCAGCTGCCTCCCTGCTGTGGATGATGACAGGAAGTCCCACCTCTCTAGCCAATCCAAGCTGTCTGACAAACCATTTTTTCTGTATCTGCCTCTCTGCCGTGTCCCAATAATAGTCCAGACCGATTTCTCCGATGGCGACTATCTTCTCTCTGCCTGACACAGACTTTAACCATTCCATATCCGCTTCGGTCAAGTCCTGCACCCCATCCGGATGCACGCCAACCGCTCCATAAACGTTCTCATACTGCGCCACCAGCTCCAACGTTCTCTTTGAGGTCTCGATTCCGGCTCCCACATTGACCACCATCTCAATTCCGTTCTCTGCAAATCCTCGAATCAGTTGGTCTCTGTCCTCATCAAAGGCCTCATCGTCATAATGTGCGTGTGTATCTATGATCATATTGCTTTCTCATCTTCCTTTCGCCTTACATCCATTCTAACCTATCAACTCTTAAATACGGCAATTCTTATCAAATACAGCAGCAAAATGTGCGTTGGGTAAAAAATATAAAATACATTCTGCAGCTTTGCATAATTGCTTCCGTCATACAGGCGAATCGGAAGAAAGGCCAGTATTCCCAGCACTCCCAGCGGATTCTGCACCAGCACCACGGCACAGAACACAAACTGCAACAAAGGTTTTTCCCAGAGCAGATACATCGCTGCAATCACTATCATACCCTGCACCCCGTGGTCGCCCCGCAGCAAAAAGGCCGCTCCGCAGCCGAGCAGCAACACCACTATCTTCATCGCCATATTTTTGCCATAGCGTTTTAGTCCCGCTAACACAAAGGCTCCCAGAAGAAAGGTGAAAAATACATTCTGATGCCACAGATAAATCGGGGTCCGATAGAAAGCCAAGTCAAAAGGAATCTCGGCCACCACCGCTACCGTCAAAAGTTTTAAAACATAGTCCTTAAAATCCTCCGTTTTTCGGAACCCTTCCACCAGCAAAAATGCCATCAATGGAAAGGCAATCGCTCCAAAGATACGCAGAACCAAATCCGTCTGCATATAAGGAGAATAGATATCAAGACCTTCCTCGGTCATACCTCCCAAAACACCAATCTCTAAGTATGCGGCTCCAAAATGGTCCATACTCAAAAAAATCATAGCGAGAACCCATAGCACCGTCCCGCTTATCCCCCACTTTTGAATCCATTTATTTCTTCCTGCTGCCATCGCAACTGTCTCCCCTTTGTTCTGTCTTTGTTCT
>JAUNGR010000105.1 GCA_030524485.1 bacterium
GTGGAGTACGACCTTGCCAAGGTCGGGGTCGCGGGTTCGAGTCCCGTCTCGCGCTTTTATTGTTTTTGTGAAGATATATGGCGGATGTGCTGTATATCTTTTTTTATTATATTTTTAAATTGTATTTTTTAATTGAGGCTTGAGAAAGGTTGAGCCGAGCTTGGGGACAGAGGGAGAGAGCAGACCATTTTTTTATGCCGGTCCTTGGCCGCAGTTTTTTTGCGGCTTAGTACCGTTGCATAAAAATCTGAGCGAAAGCGGGTCTGCTGCTCCCCTCTGCCACAAGCTGGCAGACAGAAAAAAGCCCCAAGCCCTCAAATCGTCGCAATCGGTATCTGTATCTCCGTGACAAACTGGCTGGTATCCGATGTAATCCCATAGTCAATCATTGTGATTTCTCTAGAAAACCCATTCACCATCAAGCGATGCTCCTCCAAAAATCGTTCCAGCTTTTGATAATAAAGAGTCGCCTCCCTGTGACTGCCACAGAAACGAACGGATACGCAAGTTTCCTCCGGCAACTCCTCTACCTTCCCTTCGTAGCGGTCTTCCGGCTCCAAAAGTAGAAAAACCATATCGTAGCTGTCATATTGCTTTTTCAAAAGCTTTTCTTTGGCGATGCCCACCCCAACCTTTCCAAGAAAGACCGCCGTATCCTTTTGCCCCTCCTCCAACTGCCGTATGGAAGTTTCTAAATCCAAGTAGGAGCGAATCGAGAGTGTATTTCGTATCCAAGCAATGCGGAGGGGCGGAGTTCGCTCAATTTGAACTCGGTCAAACTCCGAAGCCAGCGCATTTTCTAACTGTCTAAGGCGGTTGGAAATCTTTCTTTCAATCATTTGCAGCTCCTTCTGTCTGCGTATCACCTCTTCCTTTTGCTGCTGGAGCAATTCCTGTATGGTCGCAATGTCACGATTCTTTAAAAAGTCGGAAATCTGCATAAGAGGCATATCCAGCATCCGCAGGTAACGAATGGTATTGAGACACTCAAACTGGCGGATGCTGTAGTAGCGGTAGCCACTCCTAGGCTCAATGTATTCTGGCTGCAGCAAACCGATTCTTTCGTAGTGACGCAAGGAACTTACGCTGAGGTGAAACATTCTTGCCACCTCTCCAATGTGAAACAACTCTCGTTTTTCCATGATACCAGCCTCCCTCTATCCAGCCAAGCTCTGTTGTTTTTCTTGCCTTTGTTGCTTTTGTTGTCGCTGGTTCAACCACAGAAATACCCCCACACAGATGAGAACCGACACGCCGGAACCAACGCTGGAAGCCAGTCCCATCGGAAAGAGGGTGTTTGTAAAATAGCGGGAGGCAAAGTAGGAGAGAGGAATTCTGGCACAGACAATGGAGAGGGAATTATGGAGAAAGGAAATTCCGGACCATCCATACGCACAGAAATAGCCGCTGAAGCTAAAATGAATGCCTGCGAGAATGCAGTCCCAGACATAGCCTCTCATATATTGTCCTCCCAGCAGAACCACTGTCTGGTTGTCAGAAAACCAACCGATAAAGCGTTCTGCGTCAAGCTGCATCAAGATGACCGCAGCCGCTCCCCATAGAATCGCCATAGCTGAGGCATAATACAGGATGAGGCGGGCACGTTCATGCCTTCCAGCTCCAATGTTCTGTGCACAGAGAGCCGATACACTTTGAAGCATGGAAGAAGGAACAAGGAAAAGCACTCCAATAATCTTTTCTACAATTCCCACCGCTGCGGCATCGTTCAAACCTCTCTGGTTGGCAAAGATGGTGATGACGATGAAAGAAATCTGGATAAAACCATCCTGCAAAGCCACAGGAACCCCTACCTTCAGCAAGCCCAAAAGAATGCTCTTTCTTGGTCTAAGCTCCTTGAAAGACAGAGGAATTTGAATTTTGGCCTTTTTTCTGAGAAGAAGGCAAAGAGCGAAAAGTACACTTAGGGTTTGCGAGAGCGTGGTTCCCAAGGCTGCACCTGCAGCTCCCATTCCCAAAAGACCGATGAAAAGATAGTCAAGAAGAATGTTGGCAAGGCAGGAAAGAGCAACAAAGTACATGGGACTCTTGGAATCTCCCATACCACGGAGGATGGAGCTGATGATGTTATAGGCCGTGATGAAGGGAATGCCGATAAAGCAAATGGTCAAATAGGCGATGGCACCAGATACGGACTCTATAGGTGTCGCCATGACCTGCACGATGGGGCGCACAAAGAGCAGAAGCAGCAAGGTCAAAACGAGGGAGAGAGTCATAAATAAAAGGATGGTATTTCCGATAGCATGGGAAGCCTGCTCCTTTTGGTTGGCACCGACGGCCTGCCCAATCATGACGGTAGCTCCCATGGCCAAACCCACAATCATGACCGTCAGCATATGCATGACTTGACTGCCGATGGAGACCGCCGTGGTACTTTCGACCCCGTTGAATTGTCCGATGATAAAGAGATCGGCCATTCCATATAGGGTTTGCAAGAAGTAGGACAAAAGGTAGGGCAGTGAGAAGTACAGAACGGTTTTTAAGACACTGCCTGTGGTCAAATTTTTTTCCATAAATCAAAATCTCCCTTTTCTCTGAAATTGAAAACAGCTCAAAAGCGTTTCTTTTTGGCTTTCTCCATTATAAAGTCTATCATAGTGATAGAGTCAAGTCCAAAAAGAAAAAAGACGAGAGTTTGTCTTGAAAAACAGAGGCTACTGTTCTGTACTGGAAAAGACGGAAAGTCTTTCTTCTATATAGGATAAGAGCTGTATGAGTTCATGTTCAGACAGATGTTGAAGCAACACGATGATGGAGGCAAGGTCATGGACTTGTGTGGCAGGAATTCCTAGAAAAAATTCTGAGGGAGTCAACTTGAAATAGTCACAAATTTCCAGAAATGCTTCCATAGAGGGAAGGGTATGTCCAGAAGTGATGCTTTGAATGTAGCCTTTTGAATGACCAAGTGCAATACTGAGCTGGTATTCCGAGATGTTTTTGCGGACTCGCAATTCTGTGATGCGCTGGCGTATGAATTGTTTGTACATAATATTCCTCCGGTGTATTAATTTTGCTGTGAAGGGCTCGTTAAAGGGCTAAAAGAGGGACGCTTGGTCTTTTCTGAGAAAAAACAGAGTGAATTATAGATATTAACGATGCCTGCAAGAATATGCAGTGACAGCAAAGCAGATTCTTTTCCAGTTTAGGATAACAATTTTAGGAAATAGACTTCTTAAAATAGTTGTTTTTATTTTTTTACACTTTTTAGCTGCATTTTTTACTTGCAAGCATGTTAAGATAGTGGTATGAATAAGAAAACACTTGGAGAGAGGTGGGAGTCGAATGGAAGAATGGAAACATCTGTTTGGTGTTTGGGAATGGATGACGCAGAATTTTATTGCGATTAATATGATAGTATCTATTTTCATCGTGTTTTTTCAGAGACGAGACCCGAAAACGGTGTGGGCATGGCTGCTGTGTTTGAATTTTATTCCGATTTTTGGTGTGTTTTTTTATCTGATTTTCGGACAGGACTTCAGAAAACAAAAGATGTTTCATGTCAAAGAGGTTGAGGATAGCCTGAATCGCTCGGTGCGCAGCCAAGAGCGGATTATTCGCCGTTACAGCCAAGAGCTGATGGAGGAGGAACCGCTCTTTCGGGATTATCGGGATTTGATTTATTACAATCTGGAGACGGGCGGCTCCGTGATGACGATGGAAAATCAAGTTATGGTATTTTCGGATGGAGAAAAAAAGTTTGAGAGTCTGCGAAGGGATCTGCGAGAGGCAAGGCAGTACATTCATTTTCAGTATTACATCATCAAAAACGATGAGGTGTTTGCTTCCATCCTCCCGATTCTAAAGGAAAAGGTGGAGGAAGGGGTGGAAGTTCGCATTCTATATGATGGTATGGGCGGGCGTTTTATGCCGCACAGACAGTGGAAGGAAATCCAGAATGCTGGAATCCAGTGCGGAGAATTCTTTCCACCGGTGCTCGGGAGGCTGAATTTTCGCATTAATTATCGCAACCACAGAAAAATAGTGGTGATAGATGGAAAACTGGCTTATGTGGGTGGATTCAATGTTGGAAAAGAATATGTTTCCAAAGATGTCAAGTTTGGTTATTGGAGAGATACCCATCTGCGGATTTTGGGACAGGCTGCTCTGGGATTGCAGATTCGCTTTGCTTTGGATTGGAATTATGCAACCAAGGAAAATTTATTTTTAAATGCGAAATATTTTCAGGAGGCGGCGGGACTAGAGCTGGAAAGGAACATTGGCATTCAGATCATAGACAGTGGACCGGATACCAAAAATAGACAGATTCGGGACAACTATCTTCAGTTGATGCACAAAGCAAGGCACCACATCTACATTCACACCCCTTATTTTGTGCCGGACGATGCGGTGTTGTCGGCTTTGGTGATTGCGGCACAGTCAGGGATTGATGTGCGTCTGATGATTCCCTGCAAGCCAGATCATCCCTTTGTGTATTGGGCCACTTACTCGTATATGGGAGATTTGCTGGAGGCGGGGGGACGCTGTTACACCTACGAAAATGGTTTCCTTCATGCAAAGGGAGTGATGGCGGATGGTATGGTAAGCTGCTATGGAACCGCTAACATGGACATTCGCAGCTTTGAGCTGAATTTTGAGGTCAATGCGGTTATTTACAATGAGGAAATCACAGGAATTTTGGAGGAAGAATTTTTAAAGGACATTGAGCACTGTCATGAGGTGACAAAGGAGGAATATGAGAATCGTTCTTTGTGGTTGAGAATTAAGGAACAGAGCTGCCGCCTTCTCTCCCCTCTGCTTTGAATCCATCTTAACTTTGGTTCTATGGGAACTCGAACCTGAGAAAAGCGGTTTTGGAAGGTATAAAATTGGCTTCGCTTTTTCATACTAAGCATACGGAAGAGAAAAAAGAGAAGGAGTCCGAATGAGAAAGTATGGAAAAATGGAAAAAATTTGGCGTGCAATTTATTCGATGTGGTCTGGCGGGTTGGTGTCTGGAAGTGTTCTTTACCTCTTTCTGCTCCTTGTTGGAACAGGATTTTCGCATGATGGCACATACTTCTTTTTTGATGTTTCCCATCTATGGATTGGGTGCCTTGCTGGCTCCCATAGCAGATAGGGTGGATGCGTGGGTGGACGAACCCTGTCGTTTAGCTGTGGAATGGAAGGAGAGGGAGTATCCTTGGGTACGCTTTTTGAGACATGGACTGCTCTTCATGGTCTTGATTTTCCTCGTGGAATATATTGCGGGAAGGCTGTTGGGAGCCTTGGGAATCTGCCCTTGGGATTACCGTGGGATTCCGAGCAATGTAGATGGCGTGATTCGCTTGGATTTTGCCCCTTTCTGGTTTGTGACAGGGCTGCTTTTGGAAAGAATCACCCAAAAAGCACCGGAGCAACTCTTGTAATTCCTGTATAACTTTACTATAATGAAAAAAATGTTTCGGAGGTGCATATGATAAGATTTTTGATTGTCGCAGGGACGGTGGTCCTCTTTTTGTTGTTCAGTTTTGGGAAGTTAGCATGGCTGAACCGGCTGGGAAAAACCGATGCAGAAAGAAAGGATTGGCTCAGTCTTCGCACGGTGCAGAGGGTATTTCGCCTGATTCTGCGGATGGCGGGTACAAAGGTGACGGTTCGGGGCTTGGAGAACATTCCAACGGATGAGGCGGTTCTGTTTGTGGGAAATCATAGGAGTTATTTTGATATTTTGGTGGGCTACACCACGGTTCCCACACGGATGGGCTTTGTGGCGAAGAAGGAGATGGAAAAGATTCCGTCTTTATCCCAGTGGATGAGGAACGTACATTGTCTTTTTTTAGACAGAAGCAATCCCAAGGAGGGACTGAAGACCATTTTGGAGGGAATCAAGCAGGTCAAGGGAGGAATCTCCGTCTGGATTTTTCCGGAGGGAACCAGAAATCGCAGCGAGAGTGAGCTGGATATGCTGCCCTTTAAGGAAGGAAGCTTAAAAATAGCCGAGAAGAGCGGTTGTCTGGTGATTCCGGTGGCTATGACGGGGACAGCGGATATTTTTGAGAAACAGACTCCCCGCATCAAAAAGTCTCATGTGATTGTAGAGTATGGCAAACCAATTCGCCTGAAGGAATTGGGAGGAAATGACAAAAAATTTGCCGGTGCCTATGTGCAGAACGTGATTCGTGAGATGCTGAGAGCACAGTTGGAAGAGAGAAAGAGTGCTTAGAAGGAAAAGAAAGAAAAGTGGAAGGAATAGAAAGAGGAAGGGTATGGACTTACAGGAAATCAGAAAACAGCTGGACGGGATAGATGCTCAGATTGTAAAGCTGACGGAAGAGAGAATGCAGTTGAGTGCAGAGGTAGCGGCATTTAAGATAGAGACTGGAAAGCCGGTGTACGACAGAGAGAGGGAGAAACAGAAGCTGCAGGCAGTGGGAGAGTTGGCACACGGAGCGTTCAACCGGCAGGCGATGCAGGAGCTTTTTACCCAGATTATGACCATCAGCAGACGTTACCAATATCAGATTTTAGCGGAGCACAATCAGGAAGTGGATATGGGATTTCAGGAGGTAGCAAAGCTTGCTAAGACAAATGTTCGGGTGGTATATCAAGGCGTTGAGGGAGCCTATAGTCAGGCAGCGGCCATCCAATGTTTTGGGGAAGACACACCGATGTACCATGTAAAGACATGGGAGGATGCGATGCGTGAGGTCGAGGAGGAGAGAGCGGACTACGCCGTGCTTCCGATTGAGAATTCATCCGCTGGTGCGGTCACGGACAATTATGACCTCTTGGTGAAATATCATAATTACATAGTAGCGGAGATTTGCATTCCCATCCGCCATGCCTTACTGGGAACCATGCAGGCAGAGCTGGCGGACGTGCGCACCGTTTTTTCCCATCCACAGGCATTGATGCAAAGTTCGGTATTTTTGAACGCACATCGGGACTGGAAACAAATCAGTGTGGAGAACACCGCCGTGGCAGCTAAGAAGGTTTTGGAGGATGGAGATGTCACACAGGCAGCCGTAGCGAGCGAGATTGCTGGAAAATTGTATGGCCTTAAGGTGTTGGAAAGTGCCATTCAGTACAACAAAAGCAACACCACTCGCTTTATTGTCGTGGCTAAGAGTCCCATCTATGAGAGGGAGGCAAATAAGGTGAGCGTTTGCTTTGAGTTGCCGCATGTCAGCGGTTCCCTTTATAATATGTTGGGCAATTTCATTTTTAATCGTGTCAATATGATGAAAATTGAGTCCAGACCCATTGCTGGGAAAAATTGGGAGTACCGTTTTTTTGTCGATATCGAGGGAAATCTCGGGCAGGCAGGCGTGAGAAATGCTCTGAAGGGAATCTTCAGTGAGGCAGCCAATGTCAAGATTTTGGGCTGCTACAAGAGCGAAAATCGTGCAGAGACCGAAGAAAAAGAGATGCAGGAGAGGAAAAACAAAGGATGAAAGTAGCACAGTTGGTGATTTATAGAAAGTTAAAATATCAGGAGCTTCTCTCAGATATGGAGGCTCTTTTGAGTTGCGAACAAGCAAGCGAGGAGGAGTCCAGCCGCCTTGCTGGACAGTTGGTGGAGCTTGCTGACCACTATGGCTTGGAGGGGAATCTTTGGCATAGCTTTTTGGCTCTCTGTTTGGCCAATCACGAGAACGCTTTCAGCACAGCCTGCGAGATTCGTGGAGAGGTGAGCGGCAGCGTCAATGCCTTGGCTCGTCATGATTTTCAGATTTTGATGGAACTGTTTCAGATGGATATCAAGAAGTTGGGAGGCATCTGGGAATTTCTTTCTGCATATGAGCAGGCAAACGATGACAGTAAAGTGTTCAACAAGAGAATTCGCAACCGCATGATGGAGCTTGCCGCAGCTCTGGAAGCGGCCAAGACGGTGGAGGTGTTTAAGGCTGCCGTCACCGAATTTTATCGGGAGTTCGGCGTGGGGAAATTTGGCCTTAACAAGGCTTTTCGGGTGCTGGATGCGAAGGAACCCATTGTGATTGAACCCATCACCAATGTGGAGCATGTGTATTTGGATGATTTGGTGGGCTATGAGAGCCAGAAACGCAAGTTAGTGGAGAACACGGAGGCCTTCATCGAGGGAAGAGCCGCCAACAACTGCCTTTTGTTTGGGGACAGCGGAACTGGAAAATCTTCCAGCATCAAGGCCATTTTAAATACCTATTATGAGCGGGGACTGCGTATGATTGAGATTTATAAGCACCAGTTTCGCTGTCTCTCGGATGTGATTGAGCAGGTGAAGGACAGAAATTATAAATTCATCATTTATATGGACGATCTGTCCTTTGAGGAGTCTGAGCTGGAATATAAATATTTGAAGGCGATTATCGAGGGTGGTTTGGGAAAACGTCCCCAAAATGTGCTGATTTATGCCACCTCGAACCGCAGACATCTCATACGGGAGAAGTTTAGTGACAAGAGAGAGTTGGACGATGAGCTGCACATGAACGATACGGTGCAGGAGAAATTGTCTCTCGCCGCACGCTTTGGTGTCACCATTTATTTTGGGATGCCCAATAAGACAGAATTCCAAAAAATTGTGCTGGAATTGGCAAAGCGCAGAGGCATTGCGATTGCGGAGGACGAGCTTTTGCTTTTGGCAAATCAGTGGGAGCTGCACCATGGAGGCATGTCCGGAAGAAGTGCAGAGCAGTTTATCATTTGGCTGCAGGGAAGAGCCTAAAGGTAAAATGGAAAACCAAAATAGAAAATCAATATAGAGGGAGCAGTGTAGTGAAAAACATAGAAGAGGAGTGAGGATACATGGCAATACATTTATTTGCAGCGAT
>JAUNGR010000106.1 GCA_030524485.1 bacterium
CGTATGTCCCCTTGTTCACTGATGCTAGGAGTGCTGGAAGCTTAGGGGGTGTTAAGGGGAAGAAGCACCGAAAAACTTGTCCCCCTTTTTTCGTCGCTTTCTGCTGTGATTTTTCCGTGATGCGTCTCGGTGATGGCTTTTGCGATGGCAAGTCCCAGTCCAAAACTGCCCTCGGAAGCCTGTCTGGATTTGTCAGAGCGATAAAAACGCTCAAAGATGTGAGGCAAATCCTCCTTGGGAATTCTAGCCCCATCGTTTGTGACCGCGATATGGATGTGTTCGTCCTGCCGTTGGAGTGAGATTTCCACCTTTCCGCCAGCTTTTCCATACTTACAGGCATTTTCTAAGAGGATGGAAACGAGCTGTTTGATTTGTGTCTCGTCTCCAGTGAAATGGAGATTAGGCTCTATCTCCTCGAAAAATTGCAGTTTTTTTTCATAGGCGAGAGGCTCAAAGGGAAGGGTGCAGCTCCAGACAGCATCGCTGAGAGAAAAGGAGTGGAACACGGGAACAATCTCATGGGTATCGGCACGAGCGAGGAAGAGAAGTTCCTGAACCAACTGTTTCATGCGTTCTGCCTCCTCTTGCGTGTTGCGAATCCACTGACTTTGCTCTTGAATGGTGGAGGAGGGAGAAGCCGTCAAAATGTCCAGATTTGCCAGAATCACAGTCAAAGGTGTTTTGAGTTCATGGGAGGCATCCGCAATGAATTGTTTTTGTTGCGTCCAGCTCTTTTGAATGGGTTTGATGGCAAGGTTTGCCAAAAACAAACTGACACAGAAGAAGGCAGCAAGACTTAGGAGAAAACCAAGACCACACTGCAGAACAAAAAACAAAAAGGCGGAGTTTTGATAATGGATGTCTGCAAATACAATCTGTGTTTGACTCCCCTGCTTGCGGACGAGATAACGCAGATGCTGCTTGGAAAGATAGCCTTGCGTGTCCTCTGCGTGCAAAACCTGCTCCACAATGGGTTGCAAATCTTCCCCCTCTAGATTTAAATTGTAAGAACGCACGCTCTCGAGTGCCTGCTTCTCATCCAGAAGGACAAGAAAGGTGGGGATGAAGCGGAAGGGGTCAGGCTCTGCTTCGTCTTGGTTGCCATGCCATAGACCGCTTGTCTCATGGGTGGGAAGCTCGAAGGCACGGTTCATCGCAAAGGCAGTTCCATCCTGCATTCGACGATAGCTGGTGAGGAGTAAGGTGAAAAAGACAATAAAAAGTATGCTGGTGACCAGAAGCATGTTGGTGAAGATAAATTTTCGTTTGAGTTTGCGAATCATGCCTTTTCCTCCAGACGGTATCCTACTTTGCGAATGGAAACTAAGGTAGCCTTAGAACCCAGAAAGGCAAGCTTTTTTCGGAGAAAGGAGATGTAGACTTCCACATTGTTGTCCTCCGCATCGGAGTCGTTGCCCCAGATGCGATTGATTAGCATTTCCTTGGAGAGAATGGTTTTTCCGGAGGACATAAAAAGTTTCATCAACTCGTACTCCTTGTAAGCCAGATGCATGGTTTTTCCATGGCAGGAAATATCGTCCGAATTGAGATGCAGGGTGAGGTCGCCGAAACAGAGTTCTTCGGTGTTGTATTCCCCGTGGCGGCGAGAGAGGGCACGAATGCGTGCTAAAAGTTCACCCGCAACAAAAGGTTTGGTGATATAATCATCGGCTCCATAGTCCAGACCATGTATTTTGTCACTCACATCATCCCTTGCTGTCAGCATGATGACAGGGGTGGTGAGGTGGTTGCCTCGCAGTTCCCGGACAATGGAAAAGCCATCCATCATTGGAAGCATAACATCTAAAAGAATCAAGTCATAGGAATTTTTTAGAGCCATTCGATAGCCGTCCTCGCCGTTGTAGACCGCCTCTGCCTGATAGCGGGCTTCTTTTAAAATCTGTACCAGAGCGTCTGCAAGACGCTTTTCGTCTTCAATTACTAAAATATACATACTAAGTTCCTCCTAAAGCAGCAGAGTCAGTGTGTTTTGCAAAAAAAAACGTTTGACCTTGGTATCTTCAAAATAGTATAGCATAGATTCCTGAAATTAGGCTGAAAAGTCAGGGAAAAAAGCGATACTTGACGGAAAAAACGATACAGGATAAAATATGGAAGGCAAAATAAGAGTGAGAGAGAGGAAATCTTTGGAGGAAAAGAAAAAATGGAATTCATTATAGGAGGATGCTTTCAGGGAAAATCGGAGTTTGCAAGACGGCGTTATGAAAAGGAGAAGGCTTGCATTCTTTCAGAGGAGGAATGGTTTGCTTTAGCGGCAGATGGACGGAGGGATACTTGGGAGAAGGCTTACACGGCACCGGTGCTGGAGCATTTAGAAGCCTACATTCAAAGAATCGCAATGGAGGAAGGACAGAGAGACAGCCTTGCTGAGAAAAAGCAGAGAATCCTAGTTTGGCTGGAGGAGGTCTTTGCCCACAATCCCCAAGGAATGATAGTAATGGATGAGGTGGGCTGCGGTGTGGTTCCCATCCAAAAAGAAGAGAGGGAATATCGGGATTTGGCAGGTTTTGCTGGGCAGTTTGTGGCAGGCAGGGCAGATGCGGTCTATCGTTTGCTCATGGGCATTGAGGAGAGAATCCGATGAGGGGCGTAAAACAGCGGTTTCAGGATTTGGCAGGAGCCTTTGTGATTGCTCTTTCTATGTATTCTCGCCTTCCCCTGCCTCCAATTGCGTGGAACAAAGAAAGAATGCAATATGCCTTTTGTTTTTTTCCAGTGGTGGGAGTGGTCATCGGTCTGCTTTTGCAGGGAAGCTGCCTTCTCTTGGAACTTCGTTTCTCATGGCAGCAGGACGTGCTGTTGTATGCAGGGCTGGGAACAGCACTGCCCCTCTTGCTGACAGGGGGCATTCATATGGATGGTTTTTTGGATGTGACAGATGCTCGCTCTTCTTACGGAGAGAGAGAAAAGAAGCTGGAAATTTTAAAAGACCCCCACACAGGGGCTTTTGCTATCATAGGCTGTGCAGTCTATCTGCTCTTGTATGCAGCCTGCTTTTCTGTGCTGTCTAAGAGAGGTCTGCAGTTGTTTTCCGTAACCTTTGTGGTGACAAGGGCCTTGAGCGGGCTGTCTGTGCTCTGCTTTCCCAAGGCAAAGAATACGGGATTAGCGGCTTCATTTTCGCATCAGGCACAGAAAAGGGTGGTATGTGTGGTGCTATTTCTGTGGCTGTTGGCCTGTGCCGTTTGCGTGCTTGTCTGTTTTGGGTTGCGGGAGCTTTTGCTCTGCTCTGTCGTCTCTGCTTTGGTATATGGATATTATTATCGCATTTCTGTCAAAGAATTCGGAGGAATGACAGGAGATTTGGCAGGCTACTTTTTGCAGTTGTGCGAGTTGCTTCTCCTGATGGGGATTGTTTTTGTGTGCTAGGAGGTCATCAAGATGGAAGGACGTATGATAGCCATTGGCTTAGGAATCACACTGGATTTTCTGCTGGGAGACCCAACAAATCCTTGGCATCCGATTTGTCTGATTGGCAGTTTGATTGCAGCCTGTGAGAGAAGATTGCGTGCGTGGCTACCAAAGACAAAGAAGGGAGAGCTGAGTGGAGGTCTTCTTTGCGTGCTTTTTGTGCTTTTTGTGGTAGGGGGAGTTTCGGCACTCTGTTTGAGACTTGCCTACGCACTCTCACCAAGTTTTGGTGTGTTGATAGAAGGAATCTTTTGCTACTTTATGTTGGCGGCGTGTGCGTTAAAAAAAGAGAGCATGAAGGTGTATGAGGCTTTTTGCGAGAACGATTTGGAAAAGGCTCGCTTTGCCGTTTCCATGATTGTGGGCAGGGATACGAAAAGTCTGAGTGCGGAGGGGATTCAAAAAGCGGCAGTGGAGACGGTAGCAGAAAATACCTCGGACGGAGAGATTGCCCCTCTGTTTTATATGCTGCTGTTTGGTGGCTTGGGGGCTGTGCTTTATAAGGCTGTGAACACGATGGATTCCATGTTGGGCTATCAAAATGAAAAATATCGTTATTTTGGGCGGGTAGCAGCACGGTTGGATGATGTGTGTAACTGGCTGCCTTCCCGTTTGGCAGCTCTTTTCCTGATTGGAACCGCTTACGTTTTTGAGGCAGGGGAGAGAATCTGTGGAAAAAGCAAGGAAAGTTGCGTCTTTTCTGGAAAAGGGGCATGGCGTATCTGGAGGCGGGATAGGAGAAATCATAAAAGTCCAAATTCAGCACAGACAGAGGCGGCGTGTGCGGGGGCACTTTCTGTGCAGCTTGCCGGACCGGCTTGGTATTTTGGAGAATATTATGAGAAACCGACCATAGGGGATGCCATACGACCAGTGGAGGCGAAGGATATTTGCAGAGCCAATCAACTTTTATATGGCAGCAGCCTGCTCTTTGCGGCAGCCGTGCTTTGCGTGCTTGCTTGGTTTTAGACTCGCTCCTCTAAGAAATGTAGGAAGAAAGATGGAAATAGAAAGAATTGAGGAAGAAAGATGGAATATCAGCATGGAGGAGATATTTATGGAAATCCGCAGATTGAGCTGGATTATTCTGTGAATGTCAGTCCCTTGGGTTTGCCGGAGGGAGTGAGAGAGGCAGCTTGCCGTGCCATATCCGAGAGCAGTCGATATCCAGATAGTCTGTGTCGGAAACTGCGTTGGGCCTTGGGAAGGCACTATGGGTTGTCTTGGGAGTGGATTGTGTGCGGCAACGGAGCTGCAGATTTGCTATTTGCACTGGTGAATGCAAAAAAACCGCAGAGAGCCTTGCTCTTTGCCCCGACCTTTCAAGAGTATGAGTGTGCATTGCGTGCCGTGAATTGTGAGATAGAAGTTTGTTTTCTTCAGGAGGAAGAACAATTTGTGTGTGGGGAGGCGTATTTTAGACAATTAGAAAGTCAAAAATATGATATGGTTTTTCTCTGCAATCCCAACAATCCGACCGGCACGGTGATGACACGCAGCCAAGTGCAAAGAGTGGCAAAGTTGTGTCAAAAACAGCAGGCTTTTCTGGTTGTGGATGAGTGCTTTTGTGACTTTTTGCAGGAGGAAGAGGAAGTGACAGCCCTGCCTCTCTTAGAAGAATTCCCCAATCTCTTAGTGCTGCGGGCTTTTACAAAACTGTATGCGATGGCAGGTCTGCGTCTGGGCTATGCTTTTTGCAGGGATGCAGAGCTGATAGAAGCCTTGCATCGGGTGAGGCAGCCTTGGAGTGTGTCTCACATTGCACAGGAGGCAGGACTTGCAGCTCTGAAAGAAAAGGAATATGTCAGACAGGTGAAGGACTTGCTGATGCAGGAGAAGCCTTTTTTAGAGTCAGGACTGCGTGCCTTGGGCTTTTTGGTCTATTCTGGAAGAGCGAACTATATTTTGTTTGCATTGCCCAAGGAAAAGAGAGAGGAAGAAAGAAAACAGCCCTATCTTTATGAAGCCATGAAAGAGCAGGGAATCTTGATTCGGGATTGTAGAAATTATCGGGGCTTAGATGGAGGGTATTACCGAATCTGTGTGGGGAAGAGGGAGGACAATCAGAGAGTACTGGCAGCACTTAGGAAGGCTTTGGCTTCCTTGGATACTGGAACGAAGGAGTGAGAAGGAGGAGAGCGATGGCAAGAGCGAAGGTAATTATGATACAGGGAACCATGTCCGGTGCTGGAAAAAGCCTATTGGCAGCGGGACTGTGCCGGATTTTTAAGCAAGATGGGTATCGAGTGGCTCCTTTTAAATCCCAAAATATGGCCTTGAATTCTTATATCACGAAAGAAGGCTTGGAAATGGGGCGGGCACAGGTGGTGCAGGCGGAGGCAGCGGGTGTGGAGCCGGTTGCCGCCATGAATCCGATTCTCCTAAAACCGACCACAGATGTCGGCTCTCAGGTGATTGTAAATGGGATTTCGATAGGAAATATGAAAGCGAGGGAATATTTTGCTTTTAAAAAGCAATTGATTCCCGAAATTCAAAAGGCTTTTGCAAAGTTAAGCGAGGAGTATGATATCATTGTGATAGAGGGAGCTGGAAGTCCGGCAGAAATCAATCTCAAACAAGAAGATATTGTCAATATGGGCATGGCGAAGATGGCAGATGCACCGGTGCTTTTGGTTGGAGACATTGATAGAGGAGGGGTGTTTGCCCAGCTCTATGGCACGGTAAGCCTTCTGGAAGAAGACGAAAGGGCACGCATCTGTGGCTTGCTCGTCAACAAATTTCGAGGGGATAAGAGTATCTTAGATTCGGGGATTGTCATGCTGGAAGAACTGTGCAAAATCCCAGTGTTGGGGGTAATTCCCTATCTTGCGGTGGATCTGGAGGAGGAGGACAGTTTAAGCAGCAAGTTTGACAGAAAGAAGAATGAGCAGGCGGCTATCACGATAGCGGTGATTCATTTCCCCCGTATCTCGAATTTTACCGATTTTCAGGTGTTTGAAGCTCTGCCCTTCGTGGATGTGCGTTATGTCTCAGCGGTGAGGGAATTGCAGGGAGCGGATATGATTGTGCTTCCAGGAAGTAAAAACACAATGCAAGATCTCTTATGGATGCGACAAAATGGCATGGAGGCTGCCATCAAGAAGGCGGCGGATGCCAAGATTCCGATTTTTGGTATCTGTGGAGGCTATCAGATGTTGGGGGAGGAGATTAGTGACCCTCTGGGAGTGGAAGGGGAGCAGAGAACGTTAAGAGGGATGGAACTCTTGCCGATACGAACAAGGTTGGGTGCAGAAAAGACCCGCACCTTAGCAGAAGGACGGATTGAGGCAATAGAAGGAAGTCTGCGTGCTTTGTCTCATCTTTGTGTGAAGGGTTATGAGATTCACATGGGAGAGAGCGAGCCGACACAGGAAAGCGTGCAAAATTTGTGCCTTCTGCGTGCCAAACAGGGGGATTGCTCCTATGAAAAAAGGGATGGTTGTGTGCAAGGGGAGGTGTATGGCACTTACCTGCATGGTTTCTTTGATGCCCCCCAGATAGCCGAAAAAGTATTGGAGCTATTATTATTAAAAAAAGGACTGGACGTGTCTCAAATAAAAGAGTATTCTTATAGCGAATATAAAGAAGAACAGTTTGAAAAACTGGCGAGGGGAATGCGAGAGCATCTGGATATGAAGCGGGTGTATCAGAGCATGGGATTAGTGCCTTCTTCTTTATAAGTACACGTTGATTCAGCACAGGCTCTGTTGCCGCTTCAGAGGCAGCGGACAGAAAGAAAGCCAATCACTTAGAAGCAGGAGGAAGAGAAGATGAAGTTTGGTATCTGCACAGGACTGGAGAATTTAGAACTTTTAAAGGAATTGGGCTACGACTATATCGAGCCGCAGGCTTCTAAACTTGCAGAATACACAGAAGAAGAGAAAAAGATGTGGAAGGAAAAGCTAGAGGCCGCAGGCATTTCCTGCGAGACCTTTAATGTGCTGCTTCCAGCGGATGCACGCTGCATCGGAGAAGAATACGAAGAAGCAGCTTTTCAGGCTTATCTGCATAAAGTATTTGCTGGAGTAAAGGAATTAGGTGGAGAGATAGTGGTATTTGGAAGTGGAAAGCAGAGAAGCTTTCCAGAGTCGGTCTCTTTTTCGGAGGCAGTGCGGCAGTTGGTGAAGGTATATCGCCTGACTGGAGAGATTGCAGCCGTTTATGGTCTTACCGTGGTAATTGAACCCTTAAATCGCAGCGAGACCAACATGATTTGTACAATGGCAGAGGGAGCAATGTTGGAGGCTATGGTGCAGCACCCGAATGTCAAGCTGCTTGCGGATTACTACCATGTGGCAAAGGATGCAGATCACATAGAAGATCTTGTAAGAATCGGGCACTTGGAGCATGTGCATATTGCAACCAAGGAGGGAAGACGTTATCCCACCAGCAAGGACAGCGATGATTTTGCTGCCTTCTTTCAGGCTTTGAAGCAGATTGATTATGCAGGGCGTGTCAGCATTGAGGGAGGCACGGAGCAGCTAAGAGAAGATGGAGCCAAGGCCTTGCAGGTGCTTAGGGAGTTAGCGGCCGAGGCAGGGTTTTAATTAAGAAAAAAGGCGGAAAAGGAATGACAGAGCAGAATAAGTTGCATTTGGAGCAACTGCTCCCAGCGGAAATCGAAAAGAGGAGCTTTGAGATTATTGGTGAGGAATTAAAAGCAAGGCAGATAGAGTTGCTGCCAGAGCAGGAGGCAGTGATAAAGCGGGCGATTCACACGACAGCAGATTTTGACTATGCCAAGAATCTGCAATTCTCAAGCGGAGCGGTCTTTGCAGCAATAGAAGCCCTGCGACAGGGCTGTAGCATTGTGACAGACACCAACATGGCTCGAGCAGGCATCAATCAGGCGGCTCTTGCACAGCTTGGAGGGCGAGTTCTTTGTTTTATGGGAGATGAGGACGTAGCAAGGGCTGCAAAGGAGGCAGGGACAACAAGAGCGACAGCCAGCATGGAGAAGGCTGCCGCAAGTGGAGAGGACTTCATCTATGCGGTGGGAAATGCTCCCACTGCTCTGATTCGTCTGTATGAGTTGGTGAAGGAAGGACGCATCCATCCCAAGCTCATCATTGGAGTGCCGGTGGGCTTTGTCAATGTGGAGCCATCTAAGGAATGGATTTTAACCCTAAAGGATACGCCCTATATCGTAGCAAGGGGACGCAAGGGAGGTAGCAACGTGGCCGCTGCCATCTGCAATGCCCTGCTCTATCAGGCTACGGGGCGGGTTTTGTAGG
>JAUNGR010000107.1 GCA_030524485.1 bacterium
GTGATGAAAAAAGGTGGAAGATAAGTTAGCTAATCTAGCGAGAGATGTCTTGATCTTGGCAAGAAATACGCTGCTCGTCAACCTGCGTTTTCTGGATGCTGCCCTTGGGCAGTTTAGCTATATCCCCATCCCCAACAATACAATTTTGACGGACGGAGAACATATTTTTTACCAGCCACTTTCGGTCTTAAAGTCTTATCGCATGGCAAAGGAGATTCCAGTGCGAAACTACTTACATATGGTGCTGCACTGTGTGTTTCGGCACATGTATGTCAATCCCACGGTTGAGCATACCTACTGGGATTTGGCCTGCGACATTGCAGTGGAGAATATCATCACCGAGTTGAACTTAAAAACGGTTAAGGCTCCGAGAGAAGAGAAGCAGCGGGCTTATATCGAGGAACTGAGAAACTTTGTCAAGCAAATGACAGCGGAAAAGTTGTATGTCTATTTGAAGGAGAATGTACAGGATGCCCAAACCATTAAAGAAATGCAGGAAGTCTTTGCGGCGGACGAGCATTTTATCTGGTATCAAACTGAGAAAAAGAAAGAAAGACTTATTAGGTCTTATTCGGGTAATGGGAATACGGAAGGAAATGGAGATCAAGATGGAATAGACAACGAAGGGGAAGGAGAAGGGGAAGACGGAGAGAGAAATGAAAATGAGGGGAAAAGCCAAAATGGAAAGAATGCCATGAGTGAGCTTTGGAAGCAAATTTCCGAGCGAATACAGGTGGATTTGGAGACTTTTAGCAGGCGACAAGGTTTTGGTTCAGGCTCCATGACACAAAATCTGATGGAGGTGAATCGGGAAAAATATGATTACACAGCTTTTTTGAAAAAGTTTGCGGTGCTGGGTGAGGCTATGAGGGTCAATGACGATGAATTTGATTATATCTTCTATACTTACGGACTGAAACGCTACGGAAATATGCCTCTCATTGAGCCTTTGGAATACAAGGAAGTGAAGAGAATTCGAGAATTTGCCATAGCGATAGACACCTCTGGCTCTGTGCAGGGAGAATTGGTGCAGAAATTCATCCAGAAGACCTACAATATTTTAAAGTCAACAGAGAGCTTTTTCAGTAAGATAAATCTCCATATCATCCAATGCGATGCCAATATTCAGGAGGATGTCAAAATCACTTCTCAGAGGGAATTTGATGCGTATCTACAGAATATGCAGTTAAAAGGCTTTGGAGGCACAGATTTCCGACCAGTCTTTCATTATGTGGATGAATTGTTAAGGAATAAGGAATTTGTAAACCTTAAGGGATTGCTTTATTTCACAGATGGTTATGGAAGTTTTCCTCAGAGAAAGCCAGACTATGAGACGGCATTTGTGTTTTTGGAGGAAGATTATGAGCTGCCAGAAGTGCCACCATGGGCAATCCGTCTGGTCTTACAAAGGGAAGAGGTATAAGAAAAGAGAATGACATCAGTGGATAAGGAGGAAAATGAGAGATGGAAGAATATACAGTAAGAAATGTGGGCGGGGTTTCGGTATTAACAAGGGCGATGCATAATATTGAGACTCTTATTATTCCAGAAGAGGTAACGGAAATTCAAAGCTATGCTTGCCCGTGTTTAGAGTTAAAAACTGTTCAATTTCCCAGTGGTCTCAAAAAAATTGGTGTGAGAGCATTTTGGGCATGTACACAATTAGAAAGCATTGTTCTTCCAGAATCCTTAGAAGAAATAGAAGCCAATGCCTTTTCAGATTGCAAGAATTTAAAACAAGTGATATTTCCAAAAAATTTAAAGAGAATTGGAGAGGAAGCTTTTTCCAATTGTAGGAGCCTATTGGAGGTAGAGCTACCAGACTCGTTGGAAAAAATAGGAGCAGGGGCTTTTGAGGACTGTAAAAATTTGCGTTCTATTAAGATTCCTGAGCAGGTAGAGATAGGGCAAAGATTGCCTTTGATTGAGAATTGTTGTAATCTCACGAGTATTATTGCATCGCCAAAGAAAAGGGCAGAGGCGTATGGATATTATTCTACTGTCAAGAGGCTATGGGAGCCAACTGGGAAATTGCGTTTGAGCAGAGAACTCACTTGTGACATTCTTACAAATCCAGAAAAGATGGTTCGGAATAAAAAAGCAGTTCTTGAGCAGTGCATTGAGACCAATGATGCTGAAATGTTGAGCGTTCTTTTGGAGCATAACTATATAGGAAGTATAAGAATAAGAGAGGAACTGATTGAACTGGCAGCATCAAAGAAAAGTTCGGAGGCATTGGCAACGCTGTTGGATTATAAAGAACGAACGCAAGATGTCAAGAAGGAAGAGAGAGCCAGAGAGAAGAAGTTGGAAAAAGAATGGAACATGACAGCTGAGGAGATGCAAATAAAAGCATTAAAAGAAGTCTGGAATGTAAAATTTCTTACAGCGGAAAAGAAGGCGTATGAACTCTACGGCTACAAGGGCGAGGAGACAGTGGTGGAGGTGCCAAAAGAAATTGGAGGCATTCCCATTACCCATATTAATGAAAGAGCTTTTTCACCAAAATCTGGAGCTGCTCAAAAGAATCCGAAGTTGAAGGAAAACTTAAATCGAATCACGGAAGTGATTTTTCCAAGCGGAATCACATATATGGAAGGGGAGGTCTTTGCTGGTTGTCAGGCTTTAAAGAAAGTAGAGCTTTCGCCCACACTTTCTGAGATAAACAGAAGAATGTTCTGGGGGTGTGAGAACTTGGAAGAGGTTACGCTGCCGAAACGATTAGAAAGCATTGCTTGGGGAGTGTTTGAGGATTGTAAATCCCTAAAAAAATTAGAAATGCCAGATAGTGTAACCTATCTTGGCGGAGAAGCTTTTCTGAATTGTTTGGCTCTGCAGGAAGTGAAATTGTCATCGAGCTTAGAAAAAATAGGAAGATGTGACTTTAAAAATTGCAGTAATTTAAAGCAGATTGTCATCCCAGATTCTGTGAAAGAAATAGGGAACGAAGCTTTTTTGGGATGTGTTAAGTTAGAAAGTGTGACTGTTTCCAAACAGTTGAAAAAAATAGGGGACTCTGCCCTTGAGAGTTGTATCCGTCTAAAAGAAATTTGTCTGCCCCAGAGCTTGGAAGAGATTGGTATGGGAGCATTTAGATGGTGCGGAGCAATGGAGAAATTAGAACTTCCGAATCATCTTAAGGTGCTGGGAGAGGGAGCTTTTTTTAGATGTAAAGCATTGGAAACCATCACAGTGCCGGAAGCGGTGACGGAGATTTTGGATGATGTTTTTTTTGGTTGCATTGCCTTAAAGACCTTGAATCTATCGGATAAGATTACCTCCATGCATAAATCGGCTTTTGCTTACTGCCCTAATGTGAAAATTTATGCTCCGAAAGGAAGCTATGCCTATAAGTTTCTTAGAAGACTTGAGTCGCAAAAGAAAAGCATGGAAGGAAAATAAGAAAGTTAAGACTAAGAAAACGAGACGAGGATTTTATTTATGAACATCAAAGAAGCCAAAAATCAAATTCAAAATGCAATGAAGGCGTATTTTACAAAGAATCCATTCGGCAAATATGTCATTCCAGTGGAAGAACAGCGTCCAGTGTTCCTCATGGGACCTCCAGGGGTAGGTAAGACAGCGATTATGGAGCAGATTGCCTCAGAATTGGGAGTGGGCTTAGTCAGCTATTCCATGACGCACCATACTCGCCAGAGTGCCTTGGGACTGCCTTTCATCGTACAAAAGAATTATGGAGGTCAAGAGTATCCGGTTTCCGAATATACCATGAGTGAGATTATCGCCTCTGTCTATGATTTGATGGAAGATACTGGCCTAAAAGAGGGAATTTTGTTTCTGGATGAAATTAACTGTGTTTCAGAGACCTTAGCTCCCTCCATGTTGCAATTTTTGCAATATAAAATTTTTGGCCGTCACAGAGTTCCAGAAGGTTGGATTGTGGTGACAGCTGGAAATCCACCAGAATATAACAATTCGGTGCGAGAGTTTGATATCGTGACTTGGGACAGATTAAAGAGAGTGGATGTGGAGCCAGACTTTGAAGCTTGGAAGGAGTATGCTTATAAAAGTAGCGTGCATCCAGCCATCACAACTTATTTGGAAATCAAAAAAGGCAATTTTTATAGGATTGAGTCCACTGTGGATGGTAAAAGCTTTGTGACCGCAAGAGGTTGGTCAGACCTCAGCAAAATGATTCGCCTCTACGAACAAAATGAGATAGCGGTGGATGAAAAGCTGATTGCACAATATCTGCAGCACAGGAAAATAGCCAAGGATTTTGCTATCTACTACGATTTATTTAATAAATATCGTTCGGACTATCAGGTGGATAAAATCCTAGATGGAAAAGCAAAGGAAGACATCAAAGAGAGAGCGAAAAAGGCGAAATTCGATGAAAAACTGTCTTTGTTGGGACTGCTTTTGGATGCTGTGACAGAATATCTAAAACAGGTGTACTACGAAGAACAGACCCAGATGGCTCTCCTAGAAATCTTAAAGCAGGTGAAGATAGACCTAGCTCTCAATCATATGGAGGCAAAGCAATCCTTGGAGGAGCAGAACAAGAAGAGAAGAGAAAGCTTGGAGCAGGGAGAACGTGCCTCTTCCCTATCAAAGGATGCACAATATACGGAGCAGAAGGTGCTATTGGTAGTAGAGGAGCTGCAAAGACGCTTGCTAGAAGAAAAGCCAGTGGATGGAGATGCCGCTTTCAAGCTTTTGAAGGCGGAGTTTGATGCCCGCAATAAGGCACTCAAAAAACAAGCAAATGCAGCAGGAAAGAAGCTGTCTCATGTATTTTCTTTCTGTGAGGAAGTGTTTGGAGATGGGCAGGAGTTGTTGATTTTGGTCACGGAGCTGACCATAAGCTACTATGGGGCACATTTTATCAGTCGTTACGGTTGTAAGGAGTACTTTGCCCATAATAAGGAATTGCTATTTTACGAGAGACAGAAGGAACTTATTACAGAGATGGAGAGCTTACCATTAGATGAGCTATAGGGAAGGGGAAATACATGCAGGAATTTGTGATTGAGAATGGTGTATTGGAGAAATATCAAGGGACGGAAGCAACTGTGGTGGTACCAGAAGGTGTGACAGCGATTGGGTATCGGGCGTTTTATTATTGCCAGAGTTTACAGGAAATTCAACTACCAGAAGGTGTGATGGAGATTGGACATCATGCTTTTGATTGTTGCAAGAGTTTGGAGAAGATTCGGATACCAGATAGTGTGAAAAAGATTGGAGGGGATGCGTTTTGGTGTTGCAGTAGCTTGCAGGAGATTCAGATACCAGACAGTGTGACAGAAATTGGAAGGTCGGCGTTTGCTGGTTGCAGTAGCTTGCAGGAGATTTGGATACCAGATAGTGTAACAAAGAGTGAGGGATTTTGTACATTTATGGATTGTAGTAGTTTGCAGGAGATTCGAATGCCAGACAGTGTAACAGTGATTGGAGAGGGGATGTTTTGGGATTGCAGGAGTTTGCAGAAGATTCAGATACCAAACCGTGTGACAGCGATTCAAAAGAGAGCGTTTAAAAGTTGCACTAGCCTGCAAGAGATTCGGATACCGGAAGGCGTGACAGAGATTGGATATGAGGCGTTTGCTGGTTGCAGTAGCTTGAGGGAGATTCGGATACCGGACAGCGTGATAAGCATTGGCAAGCATATATTGAAAGATTGTGAAAATCTGAGTACTGTTATAGCATCTCCCTCAATAAAATGTGAGCTGTGCAATGACTTGTATTCGGAAGGATTAAAGAAGCTTTGTTCTCTCAGTGGAGAATTGAAGAGAGATATTTTTACGAATCTTAGCAAACCAGTGAAGAATAAAAAAGCGGTTTTAAGGGCCTTTATTGAGCAAGACGATGCAGAAACATTGAACTTTTTGCTGGATAGAAATTATATTGCGAATACGAAAATCAGAGATGAATTGATTGAGTGGGCTGCATTAAACAAGAAGACAGAAGCGGTGGCAGCACTGCTTGCCTATAAAAATAGGACAGGAAATTTAGAAAAAGAAGAAAAGGCTAGAGAAAAACAAATAAAAAAAGAGTTAAATATTTAAATGTGACAATTCAAAAAATCCACAGAATCCCTCTTGACATTTGGATTAAAAGTGCGTATTATAAAGAAGCAATGCATTACTCTGAAAGTCCCGCTGCCGATAGGCAGCACTAAGTTCAGGGATGCCAAGTGCAACCGACAGACTTTCATGGTGAGGTGGTGCATCCATCAGTCGGGTGCATGAAGGTTTACTTTATAGTAGAAAATGCAGCCAGTAAGGGGTTGTACTGGTTTCGACAGGGGTTTTGAAGTCGGAGAAGCTATCCGTATGCAATGCGTCAAATGGCAAAATTAAAAATAAACGCTGAAGATAATTTAGCAATCGCTGCCTAAGGGCAGCTGTCAGACCGAGTGCACCTGCACATTCGGACTCTGGCATCGTGAATGCAGGAAACGACATATGTTAAGCTTTGCACATATGGGCGTATCATGAAGCTACCAAAGTTATCAGGGTGTTAGTTCTCGGATAGTGGAGGGAAAGTCAAATAACTGACTATGATAGTAGAAGGACGAGGGATAGGCTTTTGGACATGGGTTCGATTCCCATCAGCTCCACTCAAACGAAGAATCCGAACTTGGTGACAGGTTTGGATTTTTTCGTTTCATAGGAAAGTTCTCGCTTTCCCATGGAATAAAAAAGGAAAAAAGAGAAAGGATAAGGGAAAATGGAGAGAAAAACGCAATACAAAATTGCAGTAGCAGGAACTGGCTATGTGGGTTTATCAATTGCCACACTTTTGTCTCAGCATCATCAGGTGATGGCTGTGGATATCCTTCCAGAGAAGGTAGAACTTATCAATCAGAGAAAGTCACCGATTCAGGACGAGTACATCGAGAAATATTTGGCAGAGAAGGAATTAAATTTGACTGCAACGTTGGATGCAGAAGAGGCATATAAGGATGCGGATTTTGTTGTGATTGCAGCTCCGACGAATTATGATAGCAAAAAGAATTTCTTTGACACCTCAGCGGTGGAGTCCGTGATTCAGCAGGTGATTGCCTGCAATCCAGATGCCATTATCGTGATTAAATCCACCATTCCGGTGGGATTCACAGCATCCGTGAGAGAGAAGTATCACTGCGACAATATTATTTTTAGCCCAGAGTTTTTGCGTGAGTCCAAGGCTCTGTATGACAATCTCTATCCTTCCCGTATTATCGTGGGAACCGAAGTGGAAAATGTGAGATTGGTGAAGGCAGCAAATACCTTCGCGTCCCTGTTGGCTGAGGGAGCCATAAAAGAAAAGATAGATATTCTGATTATGGGCTTTACAGAGGCTGAGGCAGTAAAGCTGTTTGCTAATACCTATCTGGCACTTCGTGTGTCTTACTTTAATGAATTGGATACTTATGCAGAAATGAAAGGCTTGGATACGCAGAAGATTATTGAGGGAGTTTGCCTTGACCCGCGTATCGGCACGCACTACAACAATCCTTCTTTTGGATATGGTGGTTACTGTCTGCCAAAGGACACAAAGCAGCTTTTGGCAAACTATGAGGACGTGCCTCAGAATATGATGAGTGCCATTGTGGATTCCAACCGTACAAGAAAGGATTTTATTGCGGATAGAGTGCTGCAGATGGCAGATTATTATGACTATGGAGATGACAATACCTACAATTCCAATATGGAAAAAGAGGTCGTGATTGGTGTATACCGCTTGACCATGAAGAGCGATTCCGACAACTTCCGTCAGAGCAGCATACAGGGGGTTATGAAGAGAATCAAGGCAAAGGGAGCGGTAATCATTATCTATGAGCCGACTTTGGAGGATGGAACAACCTTCTTTGGTTCTAAGGTGGTCAATGACTTGCAGAAGTTCAAAGAGATGAGCAGAGCCATCATTGCAAATCGTTATGACACCTGTCTGGATGATGTGAAAGAAAAGGTATACACTCGTGATATCTTCCAGAGGGACTAAGACGAAAAAGGCAAGCTAGAAACAGAGAGAAGCCAAAAGAAACAGAGAAAGACAGAGAAAAGTAGAGCAGTCAAGAAGCGGAGGTGAATGGCAAGCGTGGAAGAAACAATCTATGAGATATGGATGACACACAACAGAGCTTGGTCTCCTAGAGAGCTTGTTTGCTTTGCCATCCTATTTTTGCTGGCAGCGGCAGTGTTAAGCACCCTTGTTTTAGCAAAAAAAATAACAGTGTCACAGGAAATAGCCACTCTGTTGGCAGTGGTGTTTTTGGGCATCGTATTTGCCTCTACGGTCTTTACAAGAACGCCTACGGAGGAGAGAAAGTACTGCTTGGAACTCTTCTGGTCTTGGAAGAAGGCCTTTGGTGCACACAGTCAGGTTGCATTGAAGGAGATACTGCTCAACAGCATTCTTCTGGCTCCGCTTGGCTTTTTATTGCCTTTTATTTTTAAGAAACACATAAAGATAAGACAGGCTCTCTTGTGCGGTTTTTTGGTGTCAGCTTCGATTGAGTGCTGTCAGCTGGTGATGAGAAGAGGCCTGTTTGAGTGGGACGATATGATTCACAATGCATTTGGCTGTATGCTGGGCTGTGTAATCGCAAATCTGTTTCGTCAAAGTCATATCTTTTTGAGTACTATGTTTGCGGCCACGGACAGAAGGGCTTGAGAGAAAAACTTGAAAAAAGAAAATGGAAGAGA
>JAUNGR010000108.1 GCA_030524485.1 bacterium
GATAAGCTCCGTACTGGTTCTTCTTTAAGGGCTGAATATCCTCCAGCAGTTGGTCTTTTGTGATCCAGTGATTTAAGTAAGCAATCTCTTCCAGACACGCAATCTTTCTGTGCTGATGTGTCTCCACTGTACGGACAAAGTTTGTTGCATCCACCAAAGACTCATGTGTTCCGGTATCCAACCAAGTAAAGCCCTGTCCCAAAAGCTCCACATCCAACTCACCTTTTTCCAGATAAATGCGGTTCAAATCAGTAATCTCCAACTCTCCTCTTGCGGATGGTTTTAGATTTTTAGCAAACTCTACTACCCTGTTGTCATAGAAGTATAAACCAGTCACACAGTAATTACTCTTTGGTTTTTGTGGTTTCTCCTCAATCGAGATAGCCTTTCCGTCTGCATCAAACTCCACAATACCAAATCTCTCTGGGTCATCCACATAGTAACCAAAAACGGTCGCTCCTGTAGACTTGTTAGCAGCACGCTGCAATCTCTTTCTCAGACCATGGCCTGCAAAAATATTATCTCCGAGTACCATGGCAACGCAATCCTCTCCGATAAACTCCTCTCCAATGATAAAGGCCTGTGCCAAACCATCCGGCGATGGCTGCACCGCATACTGCAGTTGAATTCCAAACTGATGACCATCCCCCAACAAAGACTCAAATCTTGGTGTGTCCGTCGGTGTCGAAATAATCAAAATATCCCGAATTCCTGCCTCCATCAGAACAGACAGCGGATAATAAATCATCGGCTTGTCATAGATTGGCAAAAGCTGTTTGGATGTCACCATGGTCAAAGGATACAATCTCGTTCCCGAACCACCTGCTAAAATAATACCTTTCATCTGAAATACCCCTTCTTTCTACCAAATTAGTCTTTTTATTTGAGAATAGGCTCCCTGCACAGAAAAGCTCCCGCATCCTTTGTGATATGCAGCAAGCCCTTTTTCTTCATTTTTTGCTCCAAAAACACTCGAAACTCATCATAACGATTTCCCAGATACTCCTGCTGATTGCCATGACAGGACATAATATAATCCAATATCGGCCCTGTCTTAGAAATCATCAGCTCATCCTCATAGTGCACACAACGTACATCCCGAAAATATTTTTTCAGAATCTCTCCTCCGTTTTCTAAGCCAAACATTTCACTTAAACTTACTTCCGAAAGATTGATTCTCTCGTCAAATTCCTTCACCATCTCAGAGATTTCCTTCATGTGCCGATTTCCATAAGTACTACACAAAAACAGTCCATCTGGCTTTAATACCCGCCCTATCTCCCTCAATGCCATATCCATGTTTTTTAGGTAAAACATGACATGATTGGCCACCACTCTATCAAACGTTTCGGCCTCTAAGGGAATGCTATGACAGTCAAATACCTCATAGGAAAAGACAGAATAGGCTGCCAGTTTTTCCTTTGCATCCTCAATCATGCCAGAGGAGATATCGGAAAGTAAAATTTGACTTCCCATCGGAATTTTGGCTGCATTTACCATCCAAAATTCTCCGTTTCCGCAACCAATCTCTAACACGCTCTGCTCCTCTTGTAATTCCAACTGCCGAAACAACCAAGGAAACCAGCCCTCTGGATTCACTCCAAAGTCTCTGTGCAGACGAATTCTTACACTGGTGTTGGCTCCCGTTTTGTACTGCTCTGCCAGACTCTTTTCCATCCCTATCATATGAATTAGGTGCAAAATCGCCTTCCAATCAACCGCATTTTCCTCCTCCAAAATTCTGGAGGTCTCCACCAATGCCTTCTCCACCAGCTGTAATCCCTCAATTTTGCTTCGCACAAGTTTTTCCTGCATTTTCAGAGAACTTTTTACAAAATCGTTGCTCTTTTCATTTAGGGCAATCATCTGAATTTCCTCCAAAGAGAAACCCAGATATTTTAAAGTCAGGATTTTTTGAAGATGGGCAAATTCTTCATCCGAATACAAGCGATATCCGGCATCATTGATTTTGGATGGCTTCAAAAGGCCTTGTTTATCATAGTATCGGATAGTCCGAACTGAAACATTCGCTTTTTTTGCAAATTCCCCCGTCGTGTACAAACGTTCCGCCATATCCATCCTCCTCCCCGATGATACCATAATAAGGCATGACGTAAGGTCAGTGTCAAGAATTTTAAGTAACAATCACAAAGTTTTCAAGAATTCTATCGTTTTCTGTACATTACTGAATGTCTCCTGACATTCAGCAGACTGTAGACAAAGCTGGTGCTGGAGGTAATCTCCAGCACCACTTTTGCGTTACCGAGAAAAGTCCAGTCAACCGCTTTCTCAATCAAACGCAACATAGGATTCTGCGGAACCATGTCATCCATACAGAACATAAGTACTTGCTCCCGTTTCTTATCTGCATTTTTGTCATCCTAAAAAAAACCGTCTTTCTAATATTTTTATTATACCAGAAAAACGGCTGCAAGTGTAGAAAAGCTCAGATTTTTCTGGAACTTTGTCTACAGTCTGCCCATTGCCTTTAGGTGGTGGGTAGTTGACAAAAAACACCACCGTGAAAAAGTTTTTGCTTTTTCACAGTGGCATTGTCAAAACTTAATTCTCATTCATCTTAGCCAGTTTCGCTGCTTGGTCCGCTGCAATCAAACTGTCAATGATTTCATCTAAATCTCCATTTAAAATAGAATCAATGCGATACAGGGTCAACTTGATTCTGTGCTCTGTCACACGGCCTTGTGGGAAGTTGTAAGTACGAATCTTCTCAGAGCGGTCTCCGCTTCCAATCTGACTCCTTCTTTCAGCCGCCTCCTCATTCTGTCTCTTTTCCAGCTCCATATCATACAATTTGGAACGCAGAAGGCGAAAGGCTTTCTCTTTGTTTTGCAGCTGAGACTTTTCGGTCTGACTATAAATCACGATTCCAGTCGGGATATGCGTCAGACGTACTGCTGAGTCTGTGGTGTTGACACACTGTCCACCGTTTCCAGAAGCACGCATCACATCAATACGGCAGTCGTTCAAATCCACCTGCACATCCACCTCTTCCGCCTCCGGCATAACTGCCACAGTGGCTGTGGAAGTGTGGATTCGACCGCCAGATTCGGTCTCCGGCACACGCTGCACACGATGTACACCAGACTCATACTTAAATTTGGAGTAGGCTCCCTGTCCTGTCACCATGAAAACACATTCCTTGAAGCCCCCAAGGCCATTCTCATTGACGCTGACCAACTCCGTCTTCCAACGCTTGCTCTCCGCATAGCTGACATACATACGGTACAACTCAGAAGCAAACAAAGCTGCCTCATCGCCACCCGCACCCGCACGAATCTCAACCACAATGTTTTTATCGTCATTCGGGTCCTTCGGGAGCAACAGAATTTTTAATTCTTTCTCTAATTCCTCGATCTGCTTTTTGGCATCCGAAAGCTCTTCCTTTGCCATCTCTCTCATTTCCTCGTCGCTTTCTTCCTCCAACAGCATCAAACTGTCTTCCACAGTCTGTTTTGCCTTCTTGTATGCGGTATAGGCCTCCACAATCGGTGACAAATCCGCCTGCTCCTTCATTAATCTGCGGAAACGGCTCTGGTCCTGCACCACATCTGGATTGTTTAATTCCTCCGTAATCTCCTCGAATCGCTTCAAAAGGTCATCCAATCTATCAAACATAACTCTTCTTCCTCCTGCACTACACACTGCTTACGTTTCGTATTACTTACTCTTTCTATTCCTTTTTCTTCCATCTTGCAGCGGCCACTCTGTCCTTTCCGCTCAAATCTTTCACTATCCGAATCTCTTCAAACCCGCTCGCCGCAAGGATTTCTCGCAAAGCCTCGCCTTGGTCATGCCCAATCTCAAAATAAACATCCGCCTCTTGTGCTAGATAGGCCTTGGACTCCTCCGCCAACCTTCGATAAAAATACAGGCCATCTGCATGTCCATCCAAAGCCATTCTAGGCTCATAGTCTCTCACTTCCGGCTCCAATTCCTCAATCACAGAGGAAGGAATGTAGGGCGGATTGGAGACTACTATATCAAAGCTTTCCGTCTTTTCTATCTGCTCAAAAAGGTCACTCTGCAAAAGGCGAAACTTGGTCCAAAATGTCTTAGAAGAATTCTTCTCCTTCACCAGCGTTTCCCAGCTTTTATCAAAGCTTTGAGAAAAATTCTGTTTTTTCTCTTCTGTCCTGATGTCTATCTTGTTTTCTATTTTGTTTTCTGCCCTGACATCTGTAACGGTAAGCCCACACCTAGACCTATAATCGTTCTTGGTGTATAGCTCTTCCACGTTCCTCTCCGCCACTTGCAATGCTGAAAGAGAAAGGTCTGCCGCCGTCACACTCCGATAACCTCCAAGCACCGCAAGGCTCAGTGCGATGCAGCCGCTGCCCGTACACAAATCTAGTACTCGCAGTCCCTTCTCCTTCTTTTCCGAAAGCACCAGCTCCACCAAAGTCTCCGTATCCTGCCTTGGTATCAGCACCTGCTCACTCACCACAAAGGGCAGAGCCATAAACTCCTGCGTCTTTAAAATCTGCTGTAAGGGAATCCTCTTTGCTCTCTGTCCCAACCATTCCTGATATCGACACAGCCTCTCCTCCCACTCTTCCCCCTTTGCTTCTTGCTTCTTTTTGAGAAAATAGTGCGTTCTATCCATCTGAAAGGCTTCGGAAAAAAGATACCATGCATCCAATTCTGCTTCCGCAATTCCCGCTTCACGCAGACATTGCTCTCCCTCCTGCAGATACTGCTCCCAGCTCTTGCCCATCTTTCTTCCTCCCCTCTGCATTTTCTATGCGTTTTTAGCCTTTTTCCCAAATTTCTCCGGAAAGGCTTCCTCTAAATACGCTCTCCAATCAAACACAGCCTCGACCGCTGCAATCGCTACTTCTATCATTGAATCGTCTGGCTCCTTCGTGGTCAAGCCCTGCATCATAAGTCCAGGCTTGGAGAGCAGATTGACAATCTTAGAATCGCTTCTTCCTGCCAATCGCAAAAACTCATAGGAAACCCCTGCAATCACTGGAATGAGAACAATACGGCTTAGAATACGCAGCCAAATGCTGTCCACGCGAATCACCATAAAAAACAAAATGCTAATCATCATCACAATCAACAGAAAACTGGTTCCGCATCTCTTATGCTCTTTGGAACTCTTTCTGACATTTTCTACGTTTAATTCCAATCCATGTTCCACGCAGTTGATGCACTTATGCTCGGCTCCATGGTACATGAACGTCCGCTGAATATCTGGCATACGAGATATCAACTTGATATATCCAATAAAAATCAAAATCCGAATCGCTCCCTCCAAAAATGCCATCAGCGTTTCCGACACAATCACCCTCCGAAAAATCCCTGCCAGCAGAAGGGGAAGAATCATAAAAATACCAATTGCCATCAACACGGAAAGCACCATCACAAATCCCATCAGAGCTTTTTCTAATTTTTCTCCAAATACCTTATCCAGCCAAAGCTCAAACTTACTCGGCTCCGAGTCTTCGTCATCCTCAAAAAAACTTGCTGAGAAGGTCAGCGTTCGCATTCCCAAAATCATGGAATCTGCAAAATTAAAAACTCCTCGCACAAAGGGCAGAGCAAATATCGGATACTTCTCCGTCATGCTCGTATAGCTATCCTTTTTTACCACTATCTCTCCATCCGGCTTACGCACCGCAGTGGCATAGTCCTTATGGTTTTTCATCATAATCCCCTCTATGACTGCCTGCCCGCCGATTCCTGAGTACTTCACTGCCAATCACCTCCATATCCTTTCTCTATTCATTCTCCGTATATCAGAAAAAGGGGATGCTGCAACTTCCATAACGATTCTGCAACATCCCCATATTTTCAACAAATTTTTAGTTCATGCCATACTTACGGTTGAACTTATCAATACGTCCACGAGCTGCAGCAGCCTTCTGCTGACCGGTATAGAAAGAATGGCACTTAGAGCAAACCTCTACGTGAATGTCCTTCTTTGTGGAACCTGTCACAAACTCATTTCCGCAGTTGCATACAACTTTTGCCTGATAATACTGTGGATGAATTCCTTCCTTCATGTTAATCACCTCTTACCCTTTCCTATATTTGCGGTTTCCAACCGCAGGTGTCTGTTTTTCAATCCTAAGCCATCTGCAAATAAATCCTATCTAAAAGACAGCTTCAACAGTATACCACATTTTTTTCGCAAATGCAAGAGAGAATCCCTCACTTTTTATCAAAGTGTCTGCCTTCTTTTCACACGATCCACCAGCTCCTGATTGTTTTCGGTCTCAGAGAATAGACTCAAAATTCTCTCCACACTCTCCTCCGCTTTCATCGTGTTGATGGAACGACGAATCACCTCCAAGGCGGAAGCTTCATCCCTTGTTAAGAGCAGATCATCCCTTCTGGTTCCGGACTTGAGAATATCAATGGCAGGGAAAAGTCTCTTTTCCGATAATTTGCGGTCAAGCACCAACTCCATGTTGCCAGTTCCCTTAAACTCCTCAAAAATCACATCGTCCATGCGGCTTCCCGTTTCCACCAACGCAGTCGCCAAAATCGTCAAACTTCCGCCCTCTCTCATATTTCTCGCCGCTCCAAAGAAACGTTTCGGCATATGCAGTGCAGCGGGGTCAAGACCACCCGAAAGAGTACGGCCGCTCGGTGCCACTGTAAGGTTATAAGCTCTCGCCAGACGGGTGATGCTGTCCAACAAAATGGTGACATCCTGTCCATGTTCCACCAGACGCTTGGCACGCTCAATTACCATCTCCGACACTCTCTTATGATGGTCCGGCAACTCGTCAAAGGTGGAATAAATCACTTCCACATTGGGACCTTGAATGGCCTCCTTGATGTCTGTCACTTCCTCCGGCCGCTCATCTATCAAAAGAATGATCACATGCATTTTGGGATGATTGATGGTGATGGCTTTCGCAATCTGCTTGAGCAAGGTCGTTTTTCCTGCCTTTGGCGGGGACACAATCATACCTCTCTGCCCCTTTCCAATAGGAGAGAGCAGATCCACAATACGCATCGACATTGAAGTTCTTCCATTGGTCTCTAAATGCAGCTTGGAATTGGGGAAAATCGGAGTCAAATCCTCAAAATTTGGTCTCTTCTCCGCTACACTTGCCGGATATCCATTGATGGTAGTCACATAAAGCAGAGCCGCAAATTTCTCCGCTGCGGTCTTAATCCTGCGATTTCCTTTCAGCACATCTCCTGTCTTCATGTTAAAACGGCGAATCTGGGACGGAGCCACATACACGTCATCGTCTCCCGGAAGGAAGTTTTCGCAACGAATAAAACCAAAGCCATCCGGCATGACCTCCAAAATTCCACAAGCCTCAATTCCGCTGTCCAATTCGGAGAGTTCCTGAGAGGAGAACTCCTTATATGGACTTCTCGGATAATAAGAGCCATTCCTTTGAAAACGATAAGAATTTCCATAGGAGTTCCCCGTTCCATTGTTGTTGGAATTTCCGTAGGAGTTCCCTGTTCCATTCCCACTTAAATTTCCATTTTCATTTGTATTTGCAGTCTGATAATAACGATTTTGATTTTCCCGCTGCACACGACTGCCGTAAGACGAAGAAGCTTCCGCTGTTCCCATAAAAGGCTTGGGGCTTTCTGGAGCCGTCTTGGATGTCTCCGCATCGATTTCACATAACTTATCGATGAGTTCCGACTTCCGAAGAGTGGTCACCCCTTTTATCCCTTGGCTTTTTGCTAAATCACGCAGTTGAAGCAAAGACAGAGTCTGTAATTTTTCACGCATATTTTTTCTCCTAACTCTAAAGATGGTATCCTATTCAATAAATAAACAAGCATATTGCATACTTACACACCGTGGTGTATTATAAAAATTAAAAATTCTCATGTGTCTGTCTGACACACATCCATTCGCTTTATGTACCAAGGGGGACAATAAAGAATTTAGAATACTTAGATACTTTCCTCTTACAATGGTTTTTGGCTCTTCTCATCCATACGGGAGCCTATGACCATAATAAAACATATTTCAGGAAAAAGAAAGAGGATTTCTATAAATTTCACAAATTTTTATAATTTACCGTTGTATTTTACTTTATGAATCCGCTTAATCCTCCAAAAATTTCAAGTATTGTCTCACTTTTTCCTCATAGCCCAGCTTCCCAGGGTGATAAAATTTCATATCCTGCATACCGTCTGGCAAATATTGTTGTTTTACATAATGTTTGGGAGCTTCATGGGCATATTGATAGACTGCTTTCTCCTCCTCCCCCACTCCCACACAATGCTTGTCCTGCAGATGGGCTGGAACCGGTGGGTTTTCTCTCTGTTTGACGGCTTCCAAAGCCATATCAATTCCCCGATACGAAGCGTTGCTCTTCGGTGCAGTGGCCACATAGACCGCTGCCTGTGCCAGTGGAATCCTTGCCTCTGGCATTCCCACCCGCTCCACCGCCTGTGCTGCACTGACCGCTACCACCAAAGCCTGTGGGTCTGCCATTCCCACATCCTCCGAGGCACAGATCATAATTCTTCTCGCTATAAATTTAATATCTTCACCCGCATATAGCATTCTTGCCAGATAGTACAGGGCAGCATCGGCATCCGACCCTCTCATGCTCTTAATGA
>JAUNGR010000109.1 GCA_030524485.1 bacterium
AACCATAATAAGAAATGTGGAGGTGAGTATTATGCTGAAGAAATTTAAGCTAATTATGTTGTGTTTGGCTTTTGCTTTTAGTTTATACGGATGTCAAGATGGAAAAGCAACTTCCAATACCGATTCCAAACAGGAGCACACAGAAGAATTACATAAAAGGTTAGATTTCATGACTGCTCATGTTGGAAAAAGTCTTGAAGAGATAGAAACAATTTTGAACGAACATTTGACACAATCACCAGAAATTCAGAATGTGTATATCGATTCAAATGACACTCGTTATTCTTTCTCCAATGGTCGCTTCACTGTCTTGGGATATATATATACAGATTTAGAACAAGGATTGCAGGACACCCTATGTATCTATGATTACATAAATGAATCTGTCGGAGAGGAACGTTTTGATAATGTATTAGAAACACAAAAGACTCTGCGAGATATACATAGTCTTGATGATTTACGTTCTTTAAATCCTAGATCGGATGGTGCTTATAATTCTGCATCAAACTGGTTTTATGAGAGCGAGGGAATTGAATGGGAATCTCCATATCCAAATAATGAACTGGCTCAAAGAGTCTTTGAGGCGAATGAAAAAAAGCCCGTGTTAGGTTTAGAAGTTCGTCTTTACGAAGATGAATTTAAATTATGGCTAGGTTTTGCAGCCGTTCCTAAACTCGATTAATTCATAATGATATTTGCAGTTTTGCATTTAAGATCAGAGCTTTAATGGGATATCTATTACGAAGAGAAGGTTATGGGCTATAGCACTTTGCAGTCCATTATTATGTTGGAGTATTTCTCAAAGACGAAAGTCTGGATTATTAGCGATATTTGGTATTTTGACTCCTATTATTCTATTAGAAAGTGAAACATATAAACTCATTAAAGTAGATAATTATTTTCAAATCCAACTTTGGATAGAAATAATCACAGTAATAATTATGTTTTAGACGCTTCCTATTAACAGCAATCATAGAAATATACTCGATTATTGTTTATTTTTCTTATACCCTTGCTTAATTATCTTGATGTGGTAGATTCATTTGCAAAGCAATTATACAAAATATTGTTTTGAATTTATATTTATCTCTGTGCAAAATAAGTACAAACATTATACACTAATGTCTGTACTTATTTTTTGACAAAAGCAACTTCTATATAAGGAATCAAATGATTTTTCCAAAGCAGACTTGGAGCTTTTTTCACGTAAGTTTATCACTTTTCGCTCATCAGATTTTGTATATTTTAATATAATAGCGGCCACAAAAATAATACACTAGATTTTATTTAATTTTTTTAGAATGTTATATTATAATAAAAATAAATTTTTCTGAGTTAAATATAGAAAGCTAATAATAGCTTATCAGAAAACAAACTAAAATGGTAGGAGGAGATAAAAATATGACATGGAAACCCTCAGAGCTTTCAATTGTAAAAATCCCATTAGCAGTTAGAATTCCTCGTATTCTTTTGGAGTTGCTTGCATTCTTGCTGATGCTGCTTCCCTCATTTTTAACCTTATATTTAACGGATGAGATGATGGAACAGGGAAAGGGAATCCCATATGTATGGATTCTTATAGCAGTATTCTTGTGTCTCTTTATTCATCTGTTTCAGTTTTATTTTTCCAAATACAAAGAACAGGTATATGTCAACCAAGTGGCACAGGATTACCGAATGAAAGTTGCGGAAAAAATATCCAAGTGTCAGATATCTGCGTATGAGAAAGAGCCGAAAAGTAAAATTTTTAATATTATTAACGATATGACATCGGTTTATACACTTGCCAATTATTTGATTTGTGTTCCAGTGGATTTGATTGAGATTGTAGTTGTGATTTTTTTGATTTTCCGCACCCATTATGGGATTGGAATCATTGCCTTGCTTTTGGCTCCTCTTTATCTAATTTCCAGCTATTTGAATAAGGGGAAGCTGGAAAATCTGGTGAGTGAAGAAAGAAAGCGTCTGGACCATTGGCAGAGGGAAGTAGATATTGTCCTGAATTATAAGGTAAGTATTGGCTTGAATCATTCTTGGGAGTATATGCTAGAGCAATATAAAAATGCAATGACAGCCTTCTATGAGACGCAGAATCGAAAGCACTTTTTCCTCTTGTTGACCATGGAGATGCCGAAATTAATTACAACCTTAGCACCTCTTTTAATTTTGATTGTAGGCGGCAATTTGGTAGTGATGGGGCAGATGAGTTTGGGTACTCTTCTGTTTGTTCTGCAATTAATTGTATACCTCTTTACTCCTTTGGGTGACATTGCAATGGTACAGGCGGATTTAATGAGTCAAAAATCAAATTTCAAGAGAGCCAAAGAATTTGTCCAAATGCCAGAACAAGAGGAAAAGCTGTCTGGATGTGAGGAAAAAGAGATTCGGATTGAAAATGTGACTTTGCAGCGTTCAGACCATTCTTCTTTGTATCAGATTCCAGAATTAACGACTGCACAATCAGGGTTGATTCTCATAAAAGGAGAGAATGGTTGTGGAAAATCCACGCTGTTTAATATCTTTTCAGGTGTATTTGCGGATGAACAGGCAAGCATTGGAGATGGAGGAAAATTTCAAATTCCTGCAGATTTGCGAAACGATGTTGCTTATCTGTTTTATCCTAATTTTATTATTCCAGGGACTGTAAAGGATAATATACTCTGTGGGAGAGAGGTTTCTCCAGCTGTCTATCAATCCTTAGAAGAAATGCTGCATCTTCCACCAGCGGAAAAAATTGTGATTACGAAACCAGAAAATCTGTCTCTGGGAGAAAAGCAAAAAATTTTCCTTGCAAGAATTCTGTGCAACGATAGAAAATTTCTTCTTTTTGATGAACCTGGAAGCAATCTGGATGACAGAACGGAACAAGATTTTGCGAAGGAGCTGGTAAGAAGAAAGAAGAACAGCTTAATTATGGTAATCAGCCATAATCAGCTTTATGATGATATTTCGCACAAAACCTATTATATCAAGGGTGGTATCATGAGACGAGAAAAATAAGACCAAATTTTTAGGAATGTATTCTATCACCCACCTTCTCCAGAAAACGACTTACATTTTTAATCATTGTATAATCGTACAATTCGCTTATCAATTTAATAAAAATGTAAGTTGATTCCTCTAGTCTTTTGTGCTACTATGGACATAAGAACAGCAACTACAAGCTGTAAATGCGTGATAATACTATCTATCAACGACCAAATGCCGACATATAAGCCGGAATGATGTGGTGAAAAATCATTTCTAAGTTCATATCTTTGAAGGGGGAATACGATGAAAAGAGGGCTTATATATTTCTTGTTCGGTGTTGCATTCCTTGTTAATCTAGCAGGATGTAAGCAACGAGTAAGCAACACCGCCAACCCAAGTAGCAATGCAACAACAGAAAGCTCTTATAAAGAAGAGACAGACACAGCAGAAGCACCTACGGCTCCTATAGAGGAAGCCGAAGAATTTACTTTTTTGGAAGAGAATCTAGGAAAAAGCGTAGACGAGATGAATGCACTACTAGATGACGGACTCTCCACAACCGAAAAGGAAGATGTCTATGTAGATTCCAATGGAGTTCAGTATGGTTTCCAAAATGACCGCCTAACAAATCTTAAATATGTCTATTCCGATGTAGATAAGGGTTTTGAGACTGTACGAAAAGTGTATAACTATATAATGGCTTCGCTAGGTGATGAGCGTTTGGATAATGTCCTAGAGACGGAAAAAACCTTAAAAGATATTTTGACGATTGAAGATTTAAGGTCTCTGCCTTCTACTTCTGATGGAGCTTATGCCTGCTCCTCGAATTGGTTCTATGAAAAAGACGGCATAGATTGGGAACTCCCAAGTTCGGACAACGAAATTGTAGTAAGGTTTTGGGAGCTGGACGATAAAAGGGCAACCACTGTATTGTATGTGCGTTTGTATAATACTGAGCTTTCAATGAGCATTGGCTTTAATGCGGTTCCTAAGAAAAACTAGTTACAGCCCGCTTTCAGCTTTTTTCCAGCACTCACAATCAAAGGAAGAAGGTGAGAACTAAAAGTAAAAAAAGAGCCTGTTTCTGTTTCTAAAGTGTCTTTTTGATATGGGGGTAGCTATATGAAAAAATGGTTTCTATGTTTTTAGTCTGTGTTGGACTGCTTGTAACTTTAGTAGGCTGTCAAAAAACATCAAGTAACTCTACTACTACTACAAATGAAACTACAGTAGAAGCATCGGAAGAATTTGTTTTTTTGGAAGAGAATGTAGGAAAAAGCGTAGAAGAACTGACTGCGATATTAAACGATGAATTAACACCAGTGGCAGAATCTTCCAATGTCTATTTGGATTCAAATGGAGTTCAATATAGTTTCCAAAATGATAAGTTAGTCATTATGAAATATACTTATCAGGACGTAGAGGAAGGTTTTAATACGGTTCGTCGTGTCTATGAATCCATCAATGCTTCGGTAGGCGATGAACGTTTGGATAATATCACAGAGAATGAAAAAACCTTTAAGGATGTTTTAACACTTGATGATTTAAGAGCTTTACCTGCATCTTCTGATGGAGCTTATGTATGTTCGTCGAATTGGTTTTATGAAAAAGAGGGTGTGAATTGGGAGCCTTCCAATCCCGATAATGAAATCGTAATGAAGGTTTGGGAAGCCAACCAAAAGAGACCAATGCTTGTGTTGGATGTGCGTTTGTACGATAGCGAGCTTTGGATGAGTATCGGTTTTAATGCGGTTCCAGTGGAATAGTAACATTAAATGCCTGTATATCGGCAAGAAAAAAACGATATACAGGCGACTTTCATCTCTTATTTCTTATCCTAACAATGCTTTCAAATCTTCCTCCGGTGTCGTGATTGCTGCAATTCCAAAGTTCTCAACTAAGAAATTCAGCACATTCGGTGATAGGAAGGCTGGCAATGACGGACCTAAGCGAATATTCTTGATTCCCAGATGCAGCAAGGTCAATAAGATACAGACTGCTTTCTGCTCATACCAAGACAGCACAAAGGAGAGAGGCAGCTCATTTACCCCGCATCCAAAGGCATTTGCCAATGCTACTGCCACCTGAATCGCACCGTAGGCATCGTTGCACTGTCCCATATCCAAAAGACGGGGAATGCCTCCTATATTTCCCAAATCCAAGTCATTGAAGCGGTATTTTCCACAAGCCAAGGTCAAGATTACGCTATCCTTTGGTGTCTGCTTTACAAATTCCGTATAGTAATTTCTTCCAGGCTTTGCCCCATCACAACCTGCCACAAGGAAAAAGTGTCGGATGCTTCCATTTTTCACCGCTTCCACAACCGTACCTGCCAAAGATAATATCGTTCCATGTCCAAAACCTGTTGTTACGGTATGACCTCCATTGATTCCAGTGAATTTTTTTTCTTCGTTGTATCCACCCAATTCCAATGCCTTCTCAATGACAGGACTGAAATCCTTATCTTCCCCTATATGCGTAATTTCTGGAAATTCTACCACTTCTGTTGTGAACACTCGGTCCGCATAGCTTGCCTTCGGAGGCATCAGACAGTTTGTGGTAAAGAGAAACGCTCCCGGAACATTCGCAAATTCCTTCTGCTGATTCTGCCATGCTGTTCCAAAATTTCCTTTGAGGTGAGGATATTTTTTTAACTGTGGATAAGCATGAGCTGGAAGCATCTCTCCATGGGTATACACCTGAATACCTTTCCCTTTTGTTTGTTCCAGCAGCAGCTCCAAATCCTTCAAATCATGACCTGTCACCACAATAAAAGGCCCTTTCTCCACCGTGAGAGACACTTCTGTCGGCTCTGGAGTTCCATAGCTCTCCGTATTGGCTTTATCTAACAGTGCCATACATTTTAAGTTCACTTCTCCCACCTTCATGACCACTGGCAACAATTCCTCCATGCCTGCCGTAAGATTTCCCACAGCTCGCAGTCCCTCAAAGAAAAAGTCTTCCACTTCCTCGTCTTCGTACCCCAACACCCAAGCGTGATAGGCATAGGCTGCCATTCCTCGCAGTCCAAACAAAATCAAGGATTTCAGAGAGCGAATATCCTCATCCGCTGACCATAGAGCTAACGGTTGTCCCGCTGCACTACAGCTAAGAACCGTTTTATTCTCCACCTTATTTCTGATTTTTTCCGTTATCTTCGCAATCTTCTCTTCATCAAAACTCACATTGGTTACAGTGGTGAACAGCCCCTCCAGCATCAAGCGTCTTTCTTCCTTCGATGGCTTTTTGCCCTCTCTGTCCAAAGAAAGTGCAATCAAAGCTTTTGTCAAATCATCCTGTGCATTGGCTGTTGCAGCTGTCTTTCCACAGACACCTGCCTTTCCCTTACATCCAGTACATCCTGCTGTCTGTTCACACTGAAAACAAAACATTTCATTTGCCATTCTATTCACTCCTTTTTGTTTTTTTGTTTTTTCTCTTTTCTTCCTTTTGCCTTGTAATTTTTCCTCTCTTGAACTATGATGATGATACCAGAATCAAAAGGTCATAAATTTACTAAACTCCGGTATCATATGGGGCAAAAAACGTTTGACCTTTACACCATTATACTAGATTCTTCCTTGTAAAGCGGTTGAATTTTCAACGGAGGTGCCCTATGTATCCATTTTTTTCCATTATACAAAACTCCACTCTTTTTTCGGGAATTCCAGCCGAAGAAATTGAGTCTATCTTACACTGTCTGGAAGCAAAAACAGAGGACTTTCCCAAAAACACCTACATTCTTCGTGCAGGAGATAAAGCTCACTCCATAGGTTTGCTTCTTTCTGGAAAAGCTTTGATTATGCAGGAGGACTTTTGGGGAAATCGCAATCTGATAGCAGCCATCCATTCCGGCCAAATTTTTGCCGAGGCCTTCGCCTGTTCCCAAAGCAGTCCTCTTACGGTCAGTGTCGTGACAGAAGTCCCCAGTGTTGTACTCTTTTTAAACATTCATCGGGTCATGACACTTTGCTCCTCCTCTTGTTCTTTTCACTCTCAAATGATACACAATCTTCTCGTAAATCTGGCAAACAAAAATTTGCTTTTCAATGAGAAGTTAACTCATATGAGTCAACGCAGCACAAGGGAGAAGTTGTTATCCTACCTATCCACCGAAGCACAGCGACAGAAGTGCTCAGAATTTGATATACCCTTTTCCAGACAGCAGCTTGCGGACTATTTATCAGTGGAACGCAGCGGCTTATCTATGGAACTTTCCAAAATGCAAAAGGAGGGCTTGCTCTCCTTTCACAAAAATCATTTCCGTTTGACAACTTAATGAAGGAGGGAAAAATCATGTATTTTAAACGAATTTTTATTGTTGTACTGGATTCTTTAGGCATTGGTGCTATGCCAGATTCCCCTGACTACGGGGATTTTGGGGTAGATACACTGGGACATATCGCCGAACACCGAAATCCCTTTGCCATTCCCAACCTACAAAAACTGGGAATGGCCAATCTACGACCACTGAAGGGACTGGCTCCCGTATCAAACCCTCTTGGCAGCTATATGCGTCTCATGGAGAGAAGCTGCGGTAAGGATACCATGACCGGCCATTGGGAGATGATGGGACTTCATGTGACCAAACCCTTTCAAACTTTCACAGAAACTGGTTTCCCGAAAGAATTGATACAGGAATTGGAGCAACGTACCGGAAGGCAAATCATCGGAAATAAAAGTGCCAGCGGAACCGAGATTTTGGACGAATTGGGCGAGCAGGAGATACAAGAAGGAAAGCTAATTGTATACACCTCTGCTGATTCGGTGCTGCAAATATGTGGCAACGAGGAGACCATGGGATTGGAGGCTCTGTATCATTACTGCGAAATCGCAAGGGAATTGACCCTTCGAGACGAATGGAAGGTTGGAAGAGTCATTGCCCGCCCCTATGTTGGCCGCAAAAAAGGAGAATTTAAACGCACGGCGAACCGCCACGATTATGCCCTCAAACCTTACGGAAAAACAGTCTTAAACAGCCTAAAAGACCACAACTTCGATGTAATTTCTGTTGGAAAGATTTACGATATCTTTGATGGAGAGGGCTTGACAGAGAGTCATAAGTCTAAGAGTTCTGTTCATGGAATGGAACAGACCATAGAAATCGCCCAGAGAGACTTTTTGGGACTGTGCTTTACCAATCTGGTGGATTTTGATGCACTCTGGGGACATAGACGCAATGTGTTAGGATATGCGGAAGAATTGGAGCGTTTCGATGTTCTATTGGGACAGTTGCTCGAGGTGCTTCGCAAGGACGATCTGCTAATCCTCACTGCTGACCACGGAAACGACCCCACCTACACTGGCAGCGACCACACCAGAGAGCAGGTGCCTTTCTTGGCCTATTCCCCATCTCTGAAGGGTGGGCACAATCTGGGTGTGGGAGACACCTTCGGCATCATCGGAGCAACCGTCGCAGATAACTTCCAAGTTCCTCTTCCGGAGGGAGCCATAGGAAG
>JAUNGR010000110.1 GCA_030524485.1 bacterium
CGTCCGCAGCGTTACACCAAGGAGTTCATCGACAACAACGATACCTTCACCATCTCCTTCTTTTCCCCGAAGTTTAAGGATGCCCTTGCCATTCTTGGCAAAAAATCCGGTCGTGACGGGGATAAGGTCAAAGAGTCCGGTCTGACTCCTCTCTTTTTGGAGGGCAGCACCGCTTTCCGTGAGGCCAGCATTATCTTTTTGTGCCGTAAGCTGTATCAGGACCCGCTCAAGGCAAAAAATTTCATCAACAAAGATTTGATCAAAGAATTCTATCCAGAAAAGGACTACCACACCATGTATATCTCCGAGATTCTCTGTGTGGCCGTTCACGAGAAATAAAATCCAAATCCGAAAGTAAGAGACGAATTTTCCTACATTCCAAAACAGCCGTGCAAAACCTAGGGGCTTGCACGGCTGTTTTTTTTTGCTTTTTCTAGCTTTTTCTAACTTATCTGTCCTTAAAAATGCTCACCACAGCCTCCCACATGCGCACCAATACCTTCCACATACGAGTCAGCCCCTTCTCCGAACTACTGCTTTCTAAATCCGCCTCGTCCACGACAGCATCGTCCTCAGAGATTTCTCCTGTACGCACCACAATCTGAATGCTTCTGGGTTCCTGATTTTTATCCGAGGTGAAGGAAATCTTTTCTGCCTCTGGATCCATCTTTAACACCGAACTTTCCTCTTCCAACTTATCGGTTTTCTCGTCAATCACGCTCTTAAGCTGCTCTCCGGCCTCCCTGACTACCCCAATCTGCTCCGCCATACCAACGCTTTTCCCCAGAACATCGGAGGCCGCATCCAAACTGTTCTTTCCTGCGGCATTCAGCTGTTCTCCTGTCGTTTGCAGCACCGTTTTGGTATCTCGAAGCAGCTTGTTGCTGCTACGCAGTGTGCCATTGAGATGTACGGACATCTCCTTCACATCGTCCAAACCTTGTTTCATATCCGGATAGTAGGCCTTCACGCTGTCAGAGAGGTTCAAAAGGCCATCGATCACCGGTGAGGAATCGTCCAGTATCGCTCTGGTTCGGGAAAGCAAACGGTCTCCATCCTTTCCCGCCCGCCGAATCTCCGCAGCGAAAGCATCGGCATCCTGCAGCAAATCCAAAATGCGATAGCTCTCCTGCAGCCACGCATCTCCCCTTTGCAGAGCCGCTCCCCAGATTTCCTCTAGCTTTTTTGCGAGATCGGTCAACTCTTCCAATCTCGCCGCATCGCTTTTCCACTCCGAAATGCTATCCTGAACGCTCTCCCACGCTTCCTCTGCATCGCTCATCGATGCGGTGGGCAAGAGAGAGGCCGAAAGAGCTTCCTCCCCATATTCCTCCTGTGCCTCTAAGAGTCCTTGCAGCTCTCCCTCAAAACCGCCGTAGTTTTGCTCCACTTTTTGGAAGAGTTCCTCTAACTTTTTGAGGCACTCCTCTGCCTCCTGTGCCTTCTTTCTTATTTTTTCCGTATCCGGTCCATGCTTTTCCAAAAGCTCCACCAAATCTTCCAAGTGCTCCTGCGTCTGGTACATTCTCTCGGACAGCTCATCCACGTCCTCCTGTACCTCTAACAGCTTATCCGAGACAGCATCCATGCTGGCCTCCACATCCTCCAGCAGTTTCTTTCCAGTCTCCAAATGCGGAATCAAAAAATCAATCTGCTCACTTAACGCGTCCAACGCATCCAAGCTCTGCTCGGCATCGCTTCGCAGCTGTCCCTTGGAGGTCTCAAAGCCAGCTCTCGCAGCGTTTAGACCATTCACACCGGACTGCAAATGAGACAGGTCTCCCTTTGTGGACTCCAGCTGAAGCAGCAACTCATGTAGACTGTTATACATGGCATCTCCCTCATTTTTCCATGTATCCTTTACCTCATTTAGGTCCTGAATGTACTCCAAAGAATCAATGGTTCCCGCTACCATCACACCAAACACACCAGCAAAGGAGAAATCGTCGCTTCCTATGGCGACATCAAACTCTTTTTCCTCCCCCGGAAGTGCACTGAACACCGCAGCAGACATGCTTCCTATGGATTGAAACTGGGCTCCCGCTGCATCTACGCTGTAGCAGGTGCTATTATCCACCGGAACGATGAGTGCCAAAATCATATTGTCCTTATAATATTCCTTTGCCAACTCATTTGGCGTAATATGAATGTGAATGCCTATCATACCAGACACGCCTGCCAACTCCTCGGGTTTTACGGATCTCCCGTTTAACTTGTAAGTGACATCCAAATCCCATGGCAGCTGTACGGCATCCTTTTTAAGAGCTGCCTGATAAAAGAAGGAATCCGCCGCCTCTTCCAGTTTCCAAGTCACCTTCCCCTCTTCCTTGGTCGGGAGTAGTTTGTTGCTCATATTGGTGATTTGCTCATAATCCCCATAGTCCTCGATTTCCATTGCTCCATTTAAGAGATAACCCTTCACCACGCTCAATTTCTCCACTTCTCCGTAGTGGTTCATATTGACATATAAAGTTTCATCTACCTCCGTCTTCGGAGCGGCCGCAAGCACAGGTTCTGCCATCTGCACAAGCAGCATGGCTGCTGCCAATCCACCGGCCGTCAATCTCTTTCCCAGTCTCATTGTTCTCTCCATCCTCTCTATCCATTCTGCACACGGCGAAAGCCGTTTTTTATGATCCATTTATCTGCAAGCACTAACAGGGAAGGCAGTATCGTCACCACCATGCCCATACTGAGAGCCGCACCTCGCCCTATCAGATGCCCCATATCGCCAATGGCTGCGATGCTGGAGACCTGATATAAAATATAACCGGCCGCAGTCAGGATGCTTCCCGAGGTAAGCACCGCCGGAATGCTGGTCTGCAGTGCCGTCAAAATCGCCTCTTTTTTCTCCTTATCCTTTCGATTCTCTATGTAATGCCCTGTAATCAAAATGGAATAATCCACCGTTGCTCCCAATTGAATACAACTCACAATGATATATCCCATATAAATCATCGTTTCTCCGCTCAGATAAGGCACTGCCATATTGATGAAGATTGCAGACTCAATCGGTATCATAACCAAAACCGGAATGATGAGCGAGCGGAAGGAGAGGCTCACCACCAAGAAAACCCCCGCCAGAGATAGGATATTGACCAAATTATAGTCCTTCGTCAGCACCGTCTTTATGTCCTGCGTGGAAGGCGTGGCTCCCACCAGATAGGAGTTTTCGGGATAGTACGACTTCACAATGCCTAAAATCTCATCGCTCGCCTCAAAGGCCAGCTCGCTCTCCCCCTTACTCCTTACATAGAGCAGAATGCGGGCATACTCCTCGGTGTGCAACAAACCTGTGATGCTACTCGGCAAAAAGTCCTCCGGAATGCCTTCCGGCAAGGTCTCCGCCAGAGATGTGATTGATTTGACATAGGGCAGAGCCTTGATCTCCTCCACCATCTCTTTTTCCTGAACCATGGAGCTGTTCGGCATGAGAATCATCATCATATTGCTTCTTCCAAATTTCGCATTGATGAGCTGCTCATCCTCATAGATTTCCGTACCTTCACTGCCTCCAACGGCATCGTTTCCGAACAGAAATGCATTCATACTCTGTGCCGTGTAGGCGGGTATCACAAGAATGGCCAGTGCAATCAACACCGCGTAGCGAATCCGATAAATCGCCCTGCTGCTTCTCTGAAAGGAAGGGAGAAAGGAGCGATGTGCAAATTTGGAAATCACCCCCGCCATTCTCATAATCATAGCTGGCATGAAGAAAATAACCGCAATCAAGCTGAATACAATGCCCTTTGCCAAGACGATGCCCATGTCAAAGCCAATCCGAAATTGCATGACACAGAGCACAATAAAGCCCACAATGGTCGTCAAACTGCTGGCTAAGATGGAATTGATGGCTTCCTGAATGGCATTGCGAAGAGCGTCCTCCTGTGCCAAACCTTTTTCCTTCTCTCTGGTGAAAGCGTGGAGCAAAAAGATGGAATAATCCATTGAGCAGGCCAGCTGTAACACGGCGGACACGCTATTGGTGAGGAAGGAAATCTCTCCTAAGAAAATATCGCTTCCTTTATTTAGCACAATCGCCACCAACATGACAATCAAAAACAGCGGCGGTTCCATCCATGAGGTCGTGGTCAGACACAGAATCAAAAAGATAATGACCACACCGATGGCCAAGATGGTGGACATCTCCTTGGTCACATTCTCCGCAAGAGACTTATTCTGTACCGCCATCCCTATGTAATGGCCCTTCTCCTTCGTGATTTCCTTCATCGCATCGATGGCCTTGGAAGTCTTTGGGTCGCTGTCGCTGCCCTCAAAGGTGATATCCATCACCGCCGAACCATCCTTATAATAATCCTGAATGGCATCGTAATCAATGAAATCCTCCGACACCATCAGGTTCGTTGCTGTATCGCACCAGAGGATGGAATCCACACCATCCACTTTTTCCAACTGTTCCTTGTACTCCTTAGCCTCATAAATCGTCACGTCATCCAACATCAACCTTGCGGTTCCTGGATAACCGAACTCCTCTTCCATCCGATTGATGCCCGCTTTGGACTGCACATAGTCCGGCAGATAAGCGACCAAATCGTAATTCACACTCACAAAAGGCATACAGAGCACACAGAGAAACATGAAAAACAAAAATACCTTCTCAATCTGCCTATAATGGTGAATGATAAAATCCGCCAGTTTTCTGCTGGCTCCACCCTCACTCTCTGGGTTTTTCTTTTTTGGCAACGCTGCCTGCTGTTCTGCTGTTCGTTTTTTTCGTCTGAGCTGCTTCATTGTGAAACCCTTTCTTTCTGAATGGCTTTTTCCCCCCGCATCCGCCCTTTTCTTGGATTTTCTGCAGGAATGTTATTTTTTAATTGACTACTGTTGATTTATTGACTATAATTGATAATACTAACAAGTGATGAAAAATGCAATCATCAATCCCCAAATGATAGTTGATTACTCAACATTATTACTATTTTTGTTCATTACTTTATTATTTTTTTATCTTTTCAACGAGAAATTTCTATATTTTTCTGTTTCTTCGTGCATGTTTCACAAAGCAGCACACAAGGAAGATTCGGAAAACAAGGAGGAAGGCACCATGGCTGAAAAAACACTGGACCGACGAGTCCGAAAAACAAGGGCACTCTACCGAAGCTGCCTCGCAAAACTACTGAAGGAGAAAAAGATTCAAGAGATTTCCGTCAGAGAAATCTCCGAACTTGCCGATTTGAATCGGGGAACCTTTTATCTACACTATCGGGATGTCTTTGATTTGTTAGACCAGATTGAGACGGAACTATTGGACGATTTAAACGAGACTCTTCTCAAGTATTCTCCGGAGGAACTCAAAGAGAAACCCTCTCTGGTCTTTCAGGAAGTTTACACTCTGGTTTTGGAAAATCAGGATATTTTGGAGATTCTGATGGGGGACAATGGGGATTTGAAATTTATCACTCGCCTGAAGGAGATTGTAAAAAAGAAATGTCTGGATGACTGGATGACTCTGTTTTCCTGTAAGTCTGCACAATATTCAGAAGCCTACTATTACTATATGATTTCCGGCTGCATTGGGCTTGCCGAATATTGGATGCAGACTGGCATGAAAGAAAGCCCCGCAGAGCTTGCGGAGCTTTCTGAAAAAATTCTTCTGGATGGCATCAAAATCTTGGGGGAATAAGCCCCCAAAAAAGCTTGCGGTCGTGCGAAGCAAGAAGCAATCGACTTTCCTGCATCGTGGAGATTCGCCGCAGGCGAATCCTGTCAGTTTACGAGAAAAGTTGGAGATAGAGCATCATAAGGACAGCCGCTGCCACAAAAACGACTCCACCCGCTCGCAGCATCCGAAAATACCAAAGGCTTGGCTGTCCGCTCTTTGTCCGAAAAAAGCACTCCAATTTCCAGAAAATATCTGGTTTTGCAAGCATCGCAACGCCCAGCAGACCGATTATCACACATCGTATCATAGCTATCTTCGACTTCCTTCCTACGCTTTCGTGATTCTATAAGCTATCCAAGGCCTGCCTCATGGCCTTTACATAAGCAGAAAGCTGGGGAGCGGCTGCCCTGCCCTGTTCCGCAATCTGTTTTACAATCGCACTTCCCACAATGCTCCCATCCGAGATGGCTGCCATCTTTGCCGCCTGTTCGGGAGTGCTGATGCCAAAGCCCACGGCACAGGGCAGCGTTGTGACTTTGCGGATGCTCTTCACAATGGACTCCAAGTCGGTCTGAATCTCGCTTCGGATGCCGGTCACTCCCATGGAAGACACCAAATACAAAAAGCCCTCTGCCTCACGAGCTATCTTCTGAATCCGATTCTCGGAGGTCGGTGCAATCATGGAAATCAGACTTACGTTGTGAGCGGCTGCCGGAAGCTCCACCTCCTCCTTCTCCTCATAAGGAAGATCGGGAATAATGATGCCATCCACCCCCAACTCCTCGCACTTGGAGAAGAAGGCATCGTAGCCATAGTGAAACACGGGGTTGAGATAGGTCATAAAAACCAGAGGAACCTGAGACTGTTCTCTGACCTGTCTCACAATCTCAAACACACCATCCGTCGTCATGCCTCCCTTTAGGGCACGAAGATTTGCATCCTGAATGACCACACCCTCTGCGGTTGGGTCTGAGAAAGGAATTCCAATCTCAATTAAGTTGGCTCCTGCCTTCTCCATCTCTAAGATAAACGATACGGTGCTTGCCGCATCTGGATCTCCTGCTGTCAAAAATGGGATAAATGCCTTTTTTCCGCTCGCAAATGCAAGACTGATTTTATTTTTCACCTTCTGTTCCGTCCTTTCTTCTGTTTCTGTGTGCTGTTTATTCATAGATTTCTACCCCCCGATATCTGGCGATGGCTGCCACATCCTTATCTCCTCTTCCGGAAACGCACACGATGATGCTGTCTTCCTTGGAGAACTGGGAGGCAATCTTTCTCACATGGGCAATCGCATGGGCACTCTCAATCGCACAAATAATGCCCTCGGTTCTCGCTAAGTACTCAAAGGCCTCCACTGCTTCCGTATCCGTCACTGGCACATACTCGGCACGCCCAATGTCGTGCAAATATGCATGCTCCGGTCCAATTCCAGGGTAATCCAAACCAGCAGAGATGGAATACACCGGAGCTATCTGTCCGTACTCATCTTGACAGAAGTAAGATTTCATGCCATGAAAGACTCCCAAAGTTCCCTTGGCAATGGTAGCTGCGTGGAAGGCCGTATCCACACCTTTTCCCGCTGCCTCACAGCCAATTAACTTTACACTCTCATCCTCAATGAAGTTATAAAAAGCTCCCATCGCATTGCTGCCGCCGCCCACACAGGCAAGCACAGCCGCCGGAAGTTTCCCTTCCGCTGCCAAAATCTGCTCTTTTGCTTCCTTGCTGATGACGCTCTGAAAATCTCTCACCATCATCGGGAAGGGGTGTGGTCCCATCACAGAACCCAACACATAGTGCGTGTCTGCGACACGGTTGGTCCACTCTCTCATCGTCTCGTTCACCGCATCTTTTAAGGTCTGCGTGCCGCTTGTGACGGCGTGTACCTTAGCTCCCAACAATTCCATGCGGTATACATTCAGAGCCTGACGGTCCGTGTCTTCCTTTCCCATAAAAATCTCGCACTCCATATCCAAAAGAGCCGCTGCCGTTGCGGTCGCTACCCCATGTTGCCCTGCACCTGTCTCCGCAATCACTCTGGTTTTCCCCATCTTCTTTGCCATCAACACCTGTCCCAACACATTGTTGATTTTATGAGAACCCGTGTGATTTAAATCCTCTCTCTTCAGATAGATTTTTGCTCCGCCTAAATCCTTTGTCATCTTTTCTGCATAGTACAAGAGAGAGGGTCTTCCTGCATACTGCTTTAACAAATCCTGCAGCTCCTTCTGAAACGCTGCGTCCTTTTTATAAAACTCATAACACTCCTCCAAATGAATCAATTCATTCATCAGCGTCTCTGAGATATACTGTCCTCCATGAATTCCATAACGTCCTTTTTTCATTTCCTTTTTCCCTTCTTTGCCGTTCTTTCTT
>JAUNGR010000111.1 GCA_030524485.1 bacterium
CTTCCATGTTGGAATGGCAAGGAAAACGGCCACTAACAGAGCGGAGAGCAACTTTAACAAGTCAGGGTCAATGCCCAGCCAGATAACAAACTGGTAAGCGAGATAGTACACAATGGAACCCAAAGCTACGCCAAGGAGGCGGAAGCCGAAATTTCGGAAGATACGGCCGAAGAGAGCCTCTCCGATGATGACCGCAGCCAGTCCGATGACGATGGCTCCTCGTCCCATGTTGATGTCGGCAAAGCCCTGATATTGAATCAGGAGAGCACCAGAAAGAGCAACCAAAGCGTTACTTACCATCAGACCTAAAACACGGCTGAAATCGGTGTTGATGCCCTGTGCACGGGCCATCTTGTCGTTGCAGCCCGTTGCTCGCAGGGCACAACCCATCTCTGTGCCAAAGAACCAGTACAAAAACAGAATTAACACGAGGATGAGCAGTGCCACCAACAGAATGGTATTCTTATAAAATGGAACGCCCTTGATAAAACGAAGAGAAATGAGCAAGTCATACTTATTTACATTGATGGCTTGATTTGCCTTTCCCATGATTTTCAAGTTGACAGACCACAGGGCGAGCTGGGTTAAGATACCGGAAAGGATGGCAGGGATGCCCATAAAGGTATGGAAGATACCAGTGGCAAGACCAGCCAAGGCTCCCGCTAAAACCGCTCCCAGCATGGCCAGCCATACGTTGTGGCCGGAGAGCAGCAACATGATGCAGACTGCACCACCGGTACACATGGAGCCGTCCACGGTCAAATCCGCAATGTCCAAAATGCGGAAGGTAATGTATACGCCTATGGCCATGATGCCCCAGACCAGACCCTGAGCCACAGCTCCGGGCAGCGCATTCAGTAAATTTACGATGTTCATAGCTTCTTTCTCCCGTTTCTTATAAAGTCCTGCGTTTACTCCGCAATGGCCTCGTAACCCTCAGGAATGTTGATGCCCAAAGAGTCTGCGATTGTCTTGTTGTACTTCTTGGTGAAGTTTGGAGCGTATTCAATCGGCATTTCAGAGATATTGGATTCGCCGGTCAGAATTTTAACTGCCATGTTTCCTGTAGCCTGTCCCAAATCGTAGTAGCTGATGGAAAGAGTTGCAACGCCGCAGCCTGCACAGATGCCTTCCTCACCGGCAACAATCGGAATACCAGCTGGCTCACAGATGTTATTGATTAACTCTGTGTTGGAAGCAGCGGTATTATCGGTCGGAATGTAGATAACATCGGAGTTGCTTGCTGCCTGTGTACAGATGGTGGAAAGGTCATTGGAGTCGGAGAAAGCATAGTACTCACAGCTGTAACCCATTTCTTCCAGATAGCTCTTTACGGTATCTACCTGATACTGGGAGTTTGGCTCTGCGGAGCAGTAGAGCAATCCAATGTTTTGGGCTTCCGGAAAGAGTTCCTGAATCATAGCTGCCTGCTGATCCAAAGGAGCTAAGTCGGAGGTGCCGGAGATGTTTCCACCTACTGTGCCATCAAAGTTATCCAAATCCAAAGCTACGCCGTACTCGGTTACAGCCGTACCCAAAACCGGAATGGTGTCGGTGCCTGCCTGTGCAGCCTGAAGAGCAGCGGTAGCATTTGCCAAAATCAGGTCCACATCGCTGGACACAAAATTATTAATAATGGTGACACAGGTATTCGAGTCGCCCTGTGCGTTCTGCTCGTTAAAGGTCACAGAATCTCCGAGAGCTGCCGTCAAAGCATCCTTAAAACCTTGGGTTGCGGCATCCAGTGCCTCATGCTGCACCAACTGACAAATGCCAACGGTGTAGCTTTGCCCATCTGTGCTGGAAACGCTGGTTGCTGCTGTGGTATCTGCTGCATCACTGTTGCTCTCTGCAACGGTGGAAACGGTAGTGCTCTCTGCCTCTGTGGAAGTGGCAGAAGAACCGCAGGCGGTTAAACTCAAGCCCATGACTGCGGCCATAGCAAATGCAAACATTTTTCTCATAATAGTATCCTCCCTATAGTGATAAATAAAATGTTGGGGTCAAACGTTTGTTGCCCCATAGGATGTGAAAAAGCAGAGTATTGTACTCTCATCACGCCATAGAATTGATTATAGCGATTTAACGTGCAAAAGTCAATGCTTTGTGGCGGGGAAACTGTCTTATAAAAAGAAAAATAAAATTAGATATTGCATAATAAGAAATTTTATGTTAGGATAAAGAAAAGGATATAAAAGGAGAAGCTGCCTATGAGAATGTATGACTTGATTATGAAAAAGAGAAATGGGGAGGAATTGTCCAAGGAAGAGATGCACTGGATGATACAAAATTATGTAAAGGGGGAGATTCCAGACTATCAGATGTCGGCATTTTTGATGGCTGTGTATTTTCGAGGGATGACGGAGGCAGAGACCCTGACGATGACTCTGGAGGTGGCACATTCCGGAGATATGGTGGATTTGTCTGGTATAGAGGGCATCAAGGTGGACAAACATTCCACAGGAGGAGTGGGGGATAAGACGACTCTGATTGTTGCTCCCATAGTGGCTGCCTGTGGAGTTAAGGTGGCGAAGATGTCTGGAAGGGGGCTGGGACATACAGGTGGTACGGTGGATAAGTTGGAATCCATTCCGAATATGCGTATGAAGATAGAAAGAGAAGAGTTTTTTTCTATTGTCAATCGCATCGGCTTGAGCGTGGTGGGGCAGTCCGGAAATCTGGCTCCGGCGGATAAGAAGCTTTATGCTCTCAGGGATGTCACGGCAACGGTGGACAGCATTCCTCTGATTGCTGTCTCGATTATGAGCAAGAAGTTGGCAGCGGGCAGTGACTGCATCCTTTTGGATGTCAAGACAGGAAGTGGGGCCTTTATGAAGACGTTGGAGGACTCGGTGGCACTGGCGAAGGAGATGGTTTCCATAGGGGAGCAGGCAGGAAAGCGTACCGTGGCCTTAATCACGGACATGGATCTCCCTCTGGGACAGAACATAGGCAATTCTCTGGAGGTGATAGAGGCTGTGCAGACTCTGCGAGGAGAGGGACCAAGCGATTTGACAGAACTTTGCCTCTGTCTGTCTGCCGATATGTTATATTTAGCGGGAAAGGGAAGCCCGGAGAGCTGTAGAACGTTGGCTGAGCAAAGCATAGAGAGTGGGGAGGCTTTGCGTCGTCTGGCTGCCATGGTGGAAGCACAGGGAGGAGATGCCTCTGTGATTTGGAATCCAGAGAAATTTGCAAAGGCTGCTTACCAGAGGGAGGTTTTGGCTCCAAGAGAGGGCTTTGTGACGAAGATGAATAGTGAAGGGATAGGCATTGCCGCCTGCCTGCTGGGAGCGGGAAGAGAGACGGTGGATGGCACCATCGATTACCGTGCAGGCATGGTACTCAAAAAGAAAACAGGAGACTATGTGAGAGAGGGAGAAGTGTTGGCAGTGCTTTATGCTTCTCATCCAGAGTTGTTTGCGTCCGCCGAAAAGAAATATTTGGATTCGGTTGCTATCGAGGAGAAGAAGGCAAAGGAGCTGCCTCTCATCTATGCGAGGGTGACGAAGGAAGGAACGCTGTTTTATTGAGAGGGAGGCTGGGAGATGGAGAAAGAAAAATTGATGGAACTGGCAAGACAGGCCGGAAAAAGAGCCTATGCTCCCTACTCTCACTTTCCGGTGGGAGCGGCCTTGCTTTCAAAGAGCGGAAGGGTTTATTTGGGCTGCAATGTGGAAAATGCTTCTTACGGAGCGACAAACTGTGCGGAGAGAACAGCAGTATATAAGGCGATCTCCGAGGGGGAGACCGCCTTTGAAGCCATTGCCATTGCAGGGCAGAATGCGAAAACCTGTGCTCCCTGTGGCATCTGTCGTCAAGTACTGCGAGAATTTTGTGTGCCCGCCGAGTTCTTAGTGTATCTGGAAGATGGCAGGGGTGGTATTTGGACTCGACATTTGGAAGAGTTGCTGCCCCTAAGCTTTGGACCGGAGCAGCTAAGAGACACATGGGAGGACTAAGAATACTCATCCAGAAGACATTTCTCCACACCGGCAAGGAGCAAAAGGCCGAGGCCTAAGGGGTCATTTTTCTTGCAGGGGAGAGTCTGATAGTATTCTCGGCTGTAGGAAGCCTGTGCACTCTGGCTGATGCCATATAGATTTCCGTGACAATCAACCGCATGAGTAATCAGACCCTCCCAAGCAAGGTGGATGCTCTTGCGGAAAGAAGTCAGGCAACGCTCCCTGATATAGCCCTTGCGTATGCTTCTTGCAAAAGCATAAAGGAAGAGAGCGGTGGAGGAACTTTCCTCATAGGAGCTAGTATCGTCCAAAATTTGGTGCCATAGACCGTGCTTTCCTTGGGTATGTAGGATGCCTTCTGCCATATCGTGAAAGAACTGTAGGAGTTCTTCCCTCTTACTGTGTTCTCTTGGGAGCACACCTAGGAGTTCACAGAGGGAAAAGAGCACCCAGCCGTTGGCTCTGGCCCAAGGAATGCGGTTGGACTTATCCCATTTTAGGTCATACACATGTGCCATCACATGTTTGTCTTCCATATAGAGGTATTTGCGGAAGAGAAGCATCTGGCTGCAGGCTTCTTCCAGATAGGAGACCTCTCCTTCGGATTGATAGAAGCGAAGCAAAAAGGGAACGCTGGCAAATAAGTCATCCAGCCAAATACTTTGGTCTCTGCGGCAGAAGATACCATCGCTGTGTCGCAGTTGTTCCTCTCTCATGTGTCTGGCACTCATCTCCACTAGCGTTTTGGAGCCGGACAGCTCCCAATGCTTTTGGCACTCCAGCACCAGTGCACCAAAGGCACCACAATCGTACAGTTCATCAAAGTTGACAAGGGGCTGGTTGAGGCTGGGAAAACCAAAACGTTCTGCGTCAAAGCGCGAATAGTTCTGAAAGGCGGAAATCAGAGCCACGTCTTGACGGACATAGTTCATATAATCGTCCCGTCTCAGGTACTCGCCAGTTTTTAGGATGCCATAGAGAAGGAGAGCCATGGGATGGCTCCAACGGCCGAACAGCTCATTCTCCGCACAGACCCGCAGAGTCGAATGTGGATAGGCTCCTTTCCAGAATAATTTTTTGTCCTTATCGCAAAAGACCTGTTCTGGACGGGTTAAGTCCATGAGGGAAGGCAGCTCTTCATGGAAAGGACCCAGATAAAGCCAGTTGGCTGAGTAGCCATGTACCTTGGGAATGCCATAGATTTCATCCGGTTCGCTCTTAAAATGCAGGGTGGTGTGAAATTTGCCATCCGCTCTCTGGATTTTTACAATCAAAAAATAGTGTCCACGCTTGACATTTAAGCTGGCTTGGGGAGAGGCATCGCTTAAAATGGCAGCGGGTTCTGGGAAGGAAGGCCACTTTTTCCCCAGTGGAAGCACATAAACTTCGGCTTTTCGCCCTGTACTTGGACAGGATTCGTGTTCTGCATGTACCGAGAGCTTGCAGTAGCCTTCGGCACGAATTTGGCAGAGAGCGAAGGCACTACCATACCAAGTATCTCCCAATACCTTTTCTGGCACGAGGGTGCGGAAATTTCCCTCCTCCTCTCCAAGGATGGGGAACCAAGAGAATTCCGACAGACAGGAAATGGCTGCCTTTGCCCGTTCGAGCGGCAGAGGTGGGGTGTATACAAAGCCGAGTTGTCCATCTCGCTCTGGAAGAGGGGAGAGAAAGAGGCAAGAGTCCCTTTGCGGATGCACTTTTCCAAAGAAAAAACCAAAACCAAGCGGTGTTTTTTCACTCAAAAAAGAGAAGGTGTGATAACCGGATGAGAGTTTGACGGAGAAAAAGCGTTCATGGTGAAGCCCTTCCTCACGGGGGGTGGAACGATAGTAAAGTTTTCCATCTATCATACAAAGGGTGGGACCGATGCAGGAAATGGCAAATAATAGCTCCTGTTCATGGAAGCAAAAGAGTTTGCCAACAGCAGTGCAGTGACTGCCAATCGGAGCATCGGGGAAACGATTGCCAAAGTCAAAATCGTAGCGTCCTGTGTGGTCACAGCGAATGCCATTCTCAAAGTCCATCTTAAACTGGAAGGGGAGTGGCGGATGCTCTCCGATAAAGTGGCTGGCAATCAACCCCAAAATGAGAGTGTTTTGTCTTCCTGTAAAAATGGCAGCACTTTGGTTTTCATCAAAATATAGATTATCCATAGAATCTCCTTTCCCTTTCTCTCGTTGTTACAAGTAGAAAGCGTTTGCCCCCAACATCTTTTTCTCAGTATAGCATAAAAAGCTTGTAGTTGCAATTTGCGAAAAGAGATGCTAGCATTATGTGGAAGAAGAAAAAAGAAAGAGGTGGGCATTTGAATCGCACAACAGTGGAGAGCTATCTTCCTTTCTGGAATAAAATAACAGAAACAGAGAAGGAGATTTTGCACACAGCCGAAAAACGCAGTTATCCGAAGGGGAGTGTGATTAGCTACGGGGAGGAAAATTGCATTGGGCTTTTGGTAGTGATTTCTGGTAGATTACGTGTCAGCACCGTGGCAGAGGAGGGAAGAGAAATTTCCTTGCTTCGTCTTTTGGAGAGGGATATCTGCCTGTTTTCTGCCACCTGTATCTTTCGGAGCATACAGTCAGATTTGATTGTGACAGCGGAGGAGGACACGCAGGTGTGGCACATTCCGGTCTCAGCTTATAAGAAGGTTATGGAGCAGTCTGCGGTGGTTGCAAACTACACCACAGAGTTGATGGCCTCTTACTTTTCCGATATGGTATGGCTGATGGATCAAGTTATCAATAAAAAACTGGACAGTCGCTTGGCCGCCTTTTTGTTGGAGGAGAGTGAGCTGGAGGGGCAGGAACAAATCGAGATGACGCAGGAGCAGATTGCACATTATCTGGGCAGTGCCAGAGAAGTGGTGAGCCGTATGTTGAAATATTTTCAGCAGGAGGGCATGGTTCGCTCAGAGAGAGGTTGCATTCGCCTCTTAGATCAAGAGAGGTTGAGAGAAACAGCAAGGGAAAGTTTGCGCTAAAACACAGGTGGCAGACAAAAAGAAACGGCAAAATAAGAAATAGCAAAGAAAAAAACGAAGACGAAGGAGAAGGTTGAAATGTCACTGGAGTATCAGATGAAACATGGTCTCTTGTACTGTGAGTACGGACATAAGGCGGAGGAGGACAAGGCCTACGAGAAAGTGATGGAAAAACAGAGGGAGAAGGGCAAGGAGTTGATGTTTGAGTACAACAACCAGACAGCCCCCAGCAATTATAAGAGAAAAAAGGAGATTTTGACAGAGCTTTTGGGTGGAGTGGGAGAATCTGTTTGGATTGAGGCACCGGCTCATTTCTCTTATGGTTGTAATACCTACATAGGAAACCATTTCTATTCCAATTTTAACATGGTCATTGTGGATGATGCGGAAGTTCACATTGGAGACTATGTGATGTTGGGACCCAATGTGACCATCAGCGTGACGGGGCATCCTGTCTATGGGGAATATCGAAGAAATGGAACCCAATTTTCCCTTCCAGTCCATATCGGAAACGATGTCTGGATTGGAGCCAATGTGGTGATACTGCCTGGTGTGACCATAGGCGATGATGTGGTGATAGGAGCAGGCAGCGTGGTGACAAAGGACATTCCTTCCCACAGTGTGGCTGTTGGTGTTCCCTGCCGAGTGTTGAGGGAGATTACGGAGTATGACAGAGAATATTTTCGCAAAGACTGTCCGGTGAATCACGGATGGGCTGAGTAAAAGAGGCATAAAAAGGGGAATTTTCCAGAATTAACTGATAATTTTGGAAAATTCCCCGAAATAAAGGCTGAAAATGTCAAGAAAAAACATATAATTCAAAAAATATAATACAATATTTTAGAGTTTGTAATAAAAATAAAAAATATGAAAAAAGATATTGACAATTATAGGATACCTGTGTATAATTAAGACAAC